>NZ_JAEQCT010000195.1:0-4188 GCF_020738205.1 Microcoleus sp. PH2017_24_DOB_U_A | reverse complement strand
CAACCAATCGATTATCGACTCACAAGGTCGCGTCATCAACACCTGGGCTGATGTCATCAACCGCGCTAACTTGGGTATGGAAGTAATGCACGAGCGCAACGCTCACAACTTCCCACTCGACTTGGCTGCTGGCGAAACCACTCCAGTTGCTTTGGTTGCTCCTTCCATCAACGGTTAATTTTTAACCTTAGATTGACAAAAAGCGCTCCTAGAAATAGGGGCGCTTTTTGTTTGGGGAAAAAGATTTTATCGACTTTTTTACAGTGTTTGTTGCAATTAAGTTTCCACCAATTGCGTTGATAGCCCCATCCAGTTACCGCTGGGAGTTACCCCAACTATGTAAGCATCGATGTCCGTACTGCCAACTCGGTAAACCTGGATGTTTGATAAATTCTGCTTCAATACACTTACCAACTGCTGGAACCGCTGGACTATCTCCAGTTCCTCTTCATCGTGCCAGTCTTCTGCTTGGGTTGCCATCGCGAAAAAGTCATCAACGCTGACCAATTCTACGGATTCATCGGGCGAGTGTTCGGTAAGTTGCAAGAGTTTCGCCGGGGTGAGTTTTCCTTGTGTTTTCCACTTAACAATCTCGAAGGGTGCGTCAGATTCGCTAAGGAAGAGCAAACCCTCGGAAGCTTGTTTGAGTTGGGTGGTGATGGAGTCGGTCATGATGGTGGTGGTTTTAGTCCAGCTTCAAAAATATACCTCATGTGACTAATAACCGCTATAGTTTCTTGTTCTCAAAAATTTATGCTATTCATGTATTAAGCTATGCGTGTAAGTTTTCCATTTTTCCCTAAGTGCTATGAAATCTGAAGAGGTTTTAAAACGTTACGTTGGTGGAGATCTTGATTTTCGTGGGAAAAATCTTCAAGGACAAAGCTTTCAAGGAAAAGATTTGTCTAAAATTGACTTCAGTAATGCATATATTCAAGGAGCAAATTTCACTAACGCTATATTAATAGGAGCAAATTTCACAGGAGCAAAAGTAGGACTGCAAAAACGTTGGCTGGTTGGACTCTTGCTTGCTTCACTTTTTTTATCTGGAGTGGCTGGGTTTATATGGTCATTCACTGGTGTTTGGGTAGCATATTTATTCAAGACAAATATTATTAGAGATTTCACGATTTTTCCGGGTATCTTTGTTTTGGTAATACTTGCAAGCTTATGTTTTATAGCTATTGAGAAAGGCTTGGGAACAGCTTTGGGTTTTGGAGCAGGAACCTTGGCAGTTGTTGGAACAACTGCTATAGGTATTGCTGTTGCCTTTTCCGGTGCGGGAACCTTAGCCGTAGCATTAGCAGGGAATGGATCGCTGGCGATTGCTGGAGCATTAGCGGGATTGCTAGCTGGGACTCTTTCGATAGCTATAATTTCTGCCATCGGCAATGCTCTATGTAGATGCGTAGCAATAGTAATTGCATCAGCCTCAACTTTAATGCTGGCTTCAGCATTAGGTTCTAGAACAATTGACGCTGCTGTTCATGTTAATTGGGCTTCAACAGGGGCAATATTAGGAGGGACTTTAGGCATCCTATTTAGTAATTATTTAGCTTTTAAAACTTTATCAGGGGATGAGAGATTCTCATTTTCTTTGAAAATAGTATCTGATTTTTGTGCAATAGGCAGCACCACTTTCCAGGGATCTGATTTGACTAATGCTATTTTTCAATATGTAAATCTAAAAGGTACTGATTTTGGGGGAGCAAATCTTGTTGGAACCTGTTGGCTTTCGGCCCAAAGTTTGAGTCTTTGTAAAATTGATAAAGGGTATCTAATATACTCGGAGGCACGCAAACTTGTTGTTAGCAATAACGGTCAAAATAAAAATTTTATTAGAATGAATTTGGAAGGAATAAATCTGCAAAATGCAAATTTGCAAAATGCAAATTTTATGGGAACAAACCTCAACAACGCTAATTTGCAGAATGCTGATTTTTCAAGAGCCATCCTGAAGCAAGCGCAACTCGACGGTACAGATATGACGGGAGCAATTCTCACGGGAGCTTGTATCGAAGATTGGGGAATTACAGGTAGCACCAATCTAGAGGACGTGCAATGCGACTATGTATTCATGCGTCTTGAAACAGAAGATAATCCCAACCGATTGCGAAAACCGGATAACTGGGGGGAAACGTTCGGGGAGGGAGAATTTGCTGATTTCATCAAGCCTTACGTGGATACTCTAGATTTGTACCACAGTCAGGATATTGACCCCCGCGCCATCTCCATTGCACTTAAAAACTTATCAACCAACCATCCAGAGCAAAAGCTGCGGTTTGTGGCGATCGAACGGCGGGGCAACAATGGCTTGAATCTCAGGTTTACAACTGCACCAGAAGCCGACAAATCGGAGTTGAGCCACGAATATTTTACAGATTACGCTCGAATCAAGAAGGAATTGCCGCTTGCCGTTCAGTTAAGACTGGCCACACGAGATGCTGAAATTCGTACACTTAAGGATACGATCGAGCAGTTTATTCAAACAGGTACGCATCAATCTAAGATTCAAGCAGAAACAATTCAAATCATTAAAGGAGAATTAATTATGACTCAAAACAAGGGAATCAACATTCGTTCAGGCGGTGGCAGCATTGGCGACATCAGCGGCTTAGTCGGCGGTGATGTCAGCGGAGTCGTCAATCTGGGTACAATTAGCGGTAGCGTGACCAACACGATCGATCGGTTGCCAGATGCGTCCGAACCCGATGAACCCAACATCAAAGAACTCCTGACACAACTCCAACAAGCGATCGAAAATGATTCCGAATTACCCGACCCCGACAAAGCCGATTTACTAGAGCAAGTGCAAGCTTTGGCAGAAGCTAAGCAAACAGAGGAACCTGCTAAAAAAGAAGGGCTGACACGGAAAGCGAGGAAGATGTTTGAGGCAACATTGAGCAGTTTGCCCCAGACTGCCAGCATTGTAGAGGCGTGCAGCAAGTTATTGCCAATGATATTGAAGGCATTAGGGTTGCCTGCGTAGCGTTGCAGTAACAGCCAATCTCAAGCACTGCTGATTAACATAGGGCTTGCTGAATAAGCCTAAAACCCTTACCTGAAAAGGCTTTGACTCGCGTTCGGCACTGACAATGTGTTAGACTATGAGGTAAAATTAGTCAAAAGCCATGCACAGCATCACTTTCCTTCATGTACCGAAAACTTGACCCAACCCCAAAAGAACCTTCCAACTTTGATCTACCCTTCGAGGGACAATTATCAGAGAATAATCGTTGGGTAATCATGGCAAAAATAATTCCATGGGCTGAATTTGAAGATGAATATGCCAAAAAATTCACCTGTGCAACGGGAGCCCCTGCCAAATCGTTTCGTATGGCATTAGGGGCATTGATAATCAAAGAAAGATTAGGAACTAGCGATGCTGAAACAGTAGAACAAATAAGAGAAAACCCATACCTACAATACTTCCTAGGTCTGAGTGGCTATAGTAATGAATCACCATTCGACTCATCCATGTTCGTTTATTTTCGGAAAAGAATAGGAGTCAACCTAGTCAATAAAATCAATGAAAAAATGGTCAAAGACCAGATCCAAGTACAAGGAGAAGAAGTAGAAAAAAAGTCATCAGACTGGAGTGAACCCAAAAATCAAGGAAAATTAATATTAGATGCAACCTGTGCGCCAGCAGATCTTAAATATCCGACAGACTTAGGACTATTAAATCAAGCCAGAGAAAACACAGAAAAAATCATAGATATACTACACAATCAAACTAAATCACCCGAAAAAAAAAAGCCGAGAACCTATCGAAACAGAGCCAGAAAAGAATACCTAACCATAGCAAAACAAAAAAAACCACGAAGAAAAGCAAGAAGAAAAGCCATTAAAAAACAACTACAATACATCCAAAGAAATTTGGCTAGTATAGAGCGAATGGGTGAGCTACAGTTATTAACCAAATCTGATTATAGAATGCTGTTAGTAGTGACAGAAGTCTACCGCCAACAGTTGTCAATGTATGAAAAGAAAGAACATAGTATTCCTGACAGAATAGTAAGTTTAAAGCAACCACATATCCGCCCTATAATCAGAGGAAAAGCTGGGAAATCCGTTGAATTTGGGGCCAAACTGTCAGCCAGTTGTCGAAATGGGTACGTATTTTTAGACCGAATTAGTTGGGATAACTTCAACGAATCAGGAGACCTTAAAAGACAAGTAGAAGCC
>NZ_JAEQCT010000194.1:0-4197 GCF_020738205.1 Microcoleus sp. PH2017_24_DOB_U_A | reverse complement strand
GGGGTTGTCTCTTTCATGGGTCATTTTTTAACGTTATCTGCTTGCTATGTAAGCATTATAACCTATTTTTATCGTATTTTCTGTTTAAGTCCCGTTAGGTGCTTTTGCGGCGGCAGGAATGATTCTCGTGACACTACCCAAAACAACACCAGGCTTCCAAGTGGCAGGAATGCATTGGGGGCCGCATGGTCGTTCTGGCGGCTCGCAAATGGAACCCGTTGGCATTACCGAAGAAATGATGCAAGCCGCTTGGCATCATGGCGCAAATGTTGCTCGTGTCGCTGCCGCATTGAGAGATCGGGACCTATTGGCAAAAGGTAATGTTTCTCCCTCACCGGAAATTTTAGCAATGTTTGCTTAGAAATTATTTAGGAGAAATATCCATGTCTGAATCGATCTCGACAGAACCTACGGTTTTCGATAAAAAGCCGATGGTCATATCCCTAGAAGCTGGCAATTACCACTGGTGTAGTTGCGGTTTGTCAGCCAATCAGCCCTTCTGCGATGGCGGGCACAAAGGTACAACCTTTACACCTGTCACCTTTGAACTCGCTGAACCTAAGCAGGTTGCTCTTTGCCTTTGCAAACATTCAGGTAATGCGCCTTTCTGCGACGGTGCCCACACGAAACTCTAGTTCCATCCTGTTGAAGTCTGGTATTAACCCGTAGAGAGCAACAATGAAAAACAAATTTACGATCGAAAATGCAGTGATGTTGTTGATCGACCATCAGCAAGGTACTATCAAACTCGCGCTTAACTTACCCCGTGAGGATATCGTGCAAAATACCCGCGCCTTGGCTCGCACGGCAGTAGAAACTGAAATGCCGCTTGTGTTGACCAGCAGCATGGAAGCTAATTTTCAAGGATTACTGCTCGACGATTTACAGAAAATCGCGCCAGTTGCCTACGAGAAACGAGTAAAACGTCCGGGCGTGGTGGACTGCTGGGAGTACGACGATTACAGAAATGCAGTCCTGGCAACAGGCAGAAAAAAATTGATTATGGCGGGTTTAACCAATGACGTTTGCATCGTCTTTCCTGCCATCAGTGCAGTCGAAGACGGCTTTGAAGTGCAGGTGGTAGTGGATGCCGGGGGTTCCCCCACGTCGATCGCGGATGAAACTGCCCTGAGAAGAATGGAAAAGCATGGTGTCACCCTGACTTCAACGAATCAAGTGATGGCAGAATTGGCTAATTCGTGGTCGGAAGGTACCGGACAGACGATTCAAACCATCATGTATGAAGAAATACTCGCCAAACTAATGTAATTGAGCAGGAGACCCAGCGGATGCAGGTACAAGTAGAACAACGTCGCGTCATTCAAATTATCCGAGCGGAGGTAATGAGCGATCGCCCAGAATTCCGCGCTTACAGTCTGGGGCGCCACAATCTGGGGGATGGTATCGATCCGTTTATCCAGTTGGATCATTTCTACATGCGGGCACCGATCTTTCCGCCCCATCCCCATGCCGGGTTTTCTGCCGTTACTTACATGTTCGAGGATTCAGCAGGATCGTTTCAAAATCGGGATAGTTTAGGCGATCGCGCCCTCATTCATCCCGGCGATTTACACTGGACTCAAGCAGGTAGCGGACTAATGCACGAAGAAATTCCCAGTCCGCCAGGCACACTCTGTCATGGGGCACAAATCTTCGTCAATTTAGCGGCGAAGCACAAGTGGAGCCAGCCTGTTGCGCTGCATTTAGACTCAGCCTTGGTGCCGGAATATGTCAATCCCACAGGCGGTAAAGCGCGAGTGGTGGTTGGCTCTGCCTTTGGGTTGGAATCTCCCCTCCAGCCTTTGACTCCCGTGACATTGTTGGATGTAACGCTGCCACCGCTGGGAAAAATTATCCATACCCTGCCGCCTTCCCACCATGCCTTTGTGCATGTGATTCAGGGGAGCGGCGAGTTTGGGGCAGGGCGATCGCACTTAGAAGCCCTGGATGTCGCACTGCTTGAACAAGGAAGCGAAACTGCGATCGTACAAGCCAATGAGCTTGGCTTGCATTACCTCCTCGGAGCAGGCGAACCCCTGAACGAGCCAGTTGTTTCTCAAGGTCCCTTTGTGATGAACACAGATGAGGAGATCCAAAGAGCCATTGTCGCCTATCAAAGTGGTCACATGGGCCGCTTATAAAGCGTTTACAAGATTTAAGCATGACCCAATCCCCTTGTCCTTAATCACTCAAAAATTTAATCCGAACTAGAGCTGCTTTGATTGCCCAAGCTCGATCACAAGATCGATTATTTCCGTTTTATTTCAGTCAACCCCTATCTATCCTTGAGGACTAAAACCATGAAACTGGAAGGAAAAGTAGCGCTAGTGACAGGCAGTAGTCAAGGCATTGGACAGGCGATCGCCATTCGCTTAGCCCAGGAGGGCGCTAGCGTCGTGATTAACTACCGCTCCCACCCGGAAGGTGCGGAGGCCACGCTGGCCCAGGTAAAAGCCGCTGGGGGCAAATGTCACATGGTGGATGGATTCACGCTGCAAGGCGATACGGGCAACCTCGCCGATGTCCAGCGCCTGGTGTCAGAAAGCGTTGACCACTTTGGGCAGCTTGATATCTTGGTCAATAATGCGGGCATTGAGAAAAATGCCGATTTCTGGAATGTCACCGAAGCTGATTACGATGCGGTGATGAATGTGAATCTGAAGGGGATATTTTTTGCCATCCAAGCTTTTGTGCAGCATTGCATGGCCGTTCAGCATCCCGGTAAAGTGATCAACATTAGCTCGGTGCATGAAGAGTTGCCGTTTCCGCATTTTGCCGCGTACTGTGCTAGCAAAGGAGCCTTAAAAATGCTCACCCGCAATCTATCCGTAGAGTTAGCGCCGTTGGGGATCACGATTAATAATGTGGCGCCGGGGGCGATCGAAACCCCGATCAACACCAAGCTGCTGAATGATCCCACCAAACTCAACGCCCTGCTGCAAAATATTCCCCTCAAGCGCTTGGGGCAACCGGCAGATGTGGCCGCCATGGTGGCTTTTTTGGCTTCTGCTGATGCTGATTATGTCACCGGCACGACGCTCTTTGTCGATGGCGGTCTGCTCTGGAATTATCAAGAACAGTAGAAACTGATACAAACTAAATTGGTCAATAGTTGGTTGATCTATGATAAGTCGGATTAGTTCCCATGTTATTTAGGGAGGTTAAAGTCGATGAACAATTTATCAGGTAAAGTCGCGATCGTGACCGGCTCTTCGCGGGGTATTGGCAGCATCATTGCCCAGGATTTGGCCAAAGCTGGGTGCAGCCTGATTGTTAACTACTCAGGGAGTGAAGCGGCTGCTAAAGCGGTGGTGGATCAGATTACAAGCGCTGGAGGGCAGGCGATCGCTGTGCGTGCCAATGTCGCCTCACCGAGCGATATGACGGCTCTGTTTGATGCGGCGATTACCCAGTATGGCAAGGTTGATATTTTAGTTAACAACGCGGGCATCAATATCTACAAATTAGTGAAAGATACGACGGAGGAAGATTTCGATCGGATTTTTCAAATCAATGTCAAAGGCGTTTTTCTCGGTCTAAAAGAGGCCGCCACGCGGCTAGAAGCGAATGGTCGCGCGATCAATTTTTCTTCGTCCGTGACTCGCCTAATGCTACCAACCTATGGCGTTTATTCCGCCACGAAAGCCGCCGTTGAGCAGTTAACGCGGGTCTTTGCCAAGGAGGTCGGCGCGCGGGGCATCACCGTGAATTCGATTTCGCCCGGGCCGACCAATACCGATCTGTTTTTAGAGGGGAAAAGCGAAGAAACCATCCAGCGATTAGCCGCCATGTCGGCACTGGGCCGGATTGGTGAGCCAGTCGATATTTCTCGGGTGGTGCTGTTTTTGGCCAGTGAATCAGCGAGTTGGGTGACTGGCCAAAATCTAGGGGTAAATGGCGGTTTTGCCTAGTTGATACAATCCAAAAATTCTGTCGCACCAATGACTATGCCATACGTCAATATCCAGATTACCAAAGGGGCCACGAGGGAGCAGAAAGCTCAGCTCGTAGCCGAAGTGACTGATTCACTTGGGCGGATTCTGGGCAAGAAACCAGAGCATACGCATATCGTGATTCAAGAAATTGCCGAAGAAAATTGGGGGCTAGAAACTGTAACTTGATTCTTGGACAAATCTACCCATTGTTGCTCAATTGTGGGTAGCTTTTTCACTCGCAAGTTCTGCTAAGGTTGGAATA
>NZ_JAEQCT010000080.1:0-37710 GCF_020738205.1 Microcoleus sp. PH2017_24_DOB_U_A | reverse complement strand
AGGAGCAGCGATGAAGGCGATTACGTAACAGATTGTTGCAGTCAGCAAGGTAGGAATCATCAAGACTCCGAACCAACCTACATAAATGCGGTTGTCGGTTGATGTTACCCAGTTGCAGAATTGCGACCAGATATTGGCGCTTTCGCGCTGTTGTAAGGTTGCCGTCATGTGTTTATGATTGCTATTGGTTTTTCAATGTTCGGATGATGTCTCTATTATTAACGGTATCGTTAAGGTTTGTAAAGGCCTGTAACGACAGCTTAACTGATGAGAGTCATCAGGAAAGCTGATGAAACGATCCAGAGGCGAAAAAAGCCCATTATTTGGTGGAACCCGCACGCGAGTCCGTTGCGGACTGTGGTGCAAGATGCCAGATTGATGCTGTAGGGGCAATCCCTCGCAGTTGTCGCAATGTATATATATAGTGTTTTGTAGGGGACATCTTCCCCGTGGTAGCCGCGCGCGATCGGGATGCGGCGCTGTGTCTGAGCTTGGAAAATTGCCAAAAGAATATAGATGCGGGGCGGGGAATGCCAGTCTGAAGGGGACTCAGCGGGTTTTAAACAGCTTGTTACTCCAGTCATCTATATTATAAAAATGCTGTAGCAGTTGCGTGCGTAAGCCAGCTTCGATCGGGGTAGCGTTCGATCGACAATTCAACTCGTGCGATCGCCAATCTAGCGCACTGAGCCTTAATCAATAATTATCAAACCAGAGCGAGCAAATCCTCTCTAAAGTTAGTTGAAAAAAAATTAAATTGAGTTAATACTTATCAAAATAAACAACTATCAATACTTAATAAACTAACCACAAGAGAGTTAAACCCATGTCAGAAAATTATCTAGGATTAGATACAGAAGATTACGAGTCCCTCAAAAGCGAGATAAAAACCCTCAAAGCGCGCGTTGCCGAACTAGAGTCGGCATCGAAACCCGAACCCGCTATCGTTGCCAAACAAAAGGCGCTATTTGCTGTAGTGACCAAAATTCGCGAGTCGTTAGACTTAGATATTATTTTTCAATCAACCGCTCGGGAAGTTCGCCAACTGCTGAATGCCGATCGAGTAGCAATATTTCGATTTTACCAGCAGTCAGGATTTGACGACGGGGAATTTGTGTCAGAAGACGTGATCCCAGAGTTTCATTCAGTAAAAGCTGTAAAGGTGCACGATCACTGCTTTGGTAAACAATATTCAATGCGGTATCAGCAAGGAAGAATTCAGGCAGTCAATGATATCAATCAAGCCGGATTGAGCGATTGCCATATAGCTGTTCTTGCTCAATTTAATGTCAAAGCAAACTTAATCGTACCTTTAATCAAAAGAAATAAACTTTGGGGATTGCTCTGCATTCACCAATGTCGCGCCCCACGCCAGTGGCAGCAAGATGAAATTGACTTTGCCAGTCAAATTGCGGTGCATTTAGGAGTAGCAATACAGCAAGCAAAACTTTTAGATGAAGCTCATAGGCGGTCAACAGCACTCCAGACTACTCTAGAGGAGCAATTGCGAAAACGCACAGAAGAGCTGGTTAAGGAAGCAGACCGAGAACGAGCCATAACTCGGATGATTGATAAGATCCGCCAAACCTTAGATATGGAAACAATTTTCCAGACAGCAGCGACAGAAGTTCGCAAACTTTTGAATGTCGATCGCATTGCCATTTATCAATTTCGTGAAGACTATTTCGGCGACTTTATCTTTGAATCTGAATCGGGAAACTGGCCGAAATTGGTAGGCAGCGGTTGGGAAGACCCCTACTTAAACGAACACCAAGGAGGTCGATTCCGGTGTGCGGAAACCTTTATCGCTGATGATATCTACAATGCCGGCCAGAGCGATTGTCACATAGAAGCTTTAGAATATTTTGGTGTCAAATCCTGTGCGGTAGTTGCGATTTTTAAAGGAGAGAAACTCTGGGGATTGCTCAGTGCCTTTCAACACACAGGTGCGCGTCACTGGGAAGACACAGAAGTAAAGTTACTGAATCAAATTGCCACTCATTTGGGCGTGGCTTTGCAGCAATCCGAGTACCTAGAACAAATACAGTTTCAAGCTAAACAGCAGGCGAAAGCAGCCGAACAGGAACGCACATTAACTAGAGTAATTGAACGGATTCGCCAGACGCTAAATATTGACAAAATATTTAGCGCAACAACTCAAGAAGTACGGCAAATTCTCAATTGCGATCGGGTTGGAGTTTACCGTTTTTTTCCAAACTGGAGCGGGGAATTTGTGTCGGAGTCGGTAGCAGAAGGTTGGATACCTTTAGTAACTGATAAAATTAAAACAGTCTGGCAAGATGATTATTTACAAAAAACTGAGGGTGGCAGGTATCGCCATCAAGAAATTTTTGTAGTTGATGACATCTATAAAATTGGTCACTCTCCATGTCATATCGAAATTCTGGAACAAATTCAAGCCAAAGCATATTGTGTAGCGCCTGTTTTTGTGGGGGAAAATCTCTGGGGTTTGCTAGCAGCTTACCAGAACTCTGGTTCCCGTGAGTGGGAAGCAGGAGAAGTGAGGTTGCTGGCTCAGGTTGGCAGTCAATTGGGAGTAGCTATGCACCAAGCAGAATTGCTCGATCGCACTAAAAAGCAGTCCTGGGAATTGCGGACGACTTTGGCAGACTTAAATGCGATCGTTGACAATTTGGCTGACGGGTTATTAGTCACTGACATTGAAGCTAAAATTACCAGGTTTAATCCGGCACTGCTGGCGATGTTTGAATTAAAAGATGTTGACCTGAAGGGGAAAAAAGTATCCGAAATATTTCCTAAAAAATTAGCCCAATTGGTTGAGGCGACTGAACATAGAGAGGGAGAAATTGTGACGCTGGAAGTGGAACTAGAAAATTCTAGGATAGGTCAAGCTTTAGCGACCACTATTCTGAAAGAAGCGGTAAAAGACGAAGCAGATCGATCTCTCGGTTCGGTGATTTTGATTCGAGATGTGACGGTGGAACGAGAAGTTGACCGAATGAAAACTGATTTTCTGGCTACAGTTTCTCACGAACTGCGGACGCCTTTAACTTCGGTTTTGGGTTTTGCTTCGCTGATTAAAGAAAAACTAGAAGAAGTGATTGTTCCCGGAGTCGTATCGGAAGACAGAAAAATCAAAAAAGCTTTAAATAAAGTTGCAGATAATATTAACATTATTGTCTCAGAAGCTGAACGGCTGACATCTTTAATTAATGATGTTTTGGATATTGCTAAGATGGAAGCGGGGCGAGTTGAATGGCAGTTACAGCCGACAAATCCAGTGCAAATCTTAAAACAGGCTATCGCCGCTACGTCATCTTTATTAGAAAAGAATAATTTAAAGTTGATTAAAGATTTTAGTCCCGGACTGCCACAGGTATTAGTAGACCGGGATCGCATGGTTCAAGTCGCGATCAATTTAATCTCGAATGCAGTCAAGTTCACAGAATCAGGTTCTGTCACCTGTCGGGCAAGAGTAGAGGGTGACGAGCTGGTTATTAGCATTATTGATACTGGCATCGGCATTGCACCAGAAGACCAAAGCAAAGTTTTTGAAAGATTTAAACAAGTGGGAGATATCCTGACCGAAAAGCCTAAAGGCACTGGCTTGGGGCTGCCAATTTCTAAACAAATCGTTGAACACCACGGCGGTAGAATTTGGCTAGAAAGCGAGTTAGGCAAGGGCAGCACTTTTTTCTTTAGTATACCGCTAGTTAAAAATATTGAGTCGGTGGAAAAATGCAAAATTATCAATGATTTAATCGGGCAACTGAAACAGCAAGTGCTCAGCAGAACTCCGCTCGGCGTTAAAGGAGGCCAGCAACTTTTAGTTGTTGACAATGAGCCTAACATCCGAGATATATTGAGGCAGTCACTGGAACAAGAAGGATATAAAGTCGCGGAGGCAATTAACGGTAGAGATGCTATTTCTCAGGCTAAAGCAGTCAAACCGGATCTGATTATTTTAGATGTAATGATGCCTCACATCGACGGTTTTGATGTGGCGGCAGTTCTCAAAAATGACCCAGAAACTCGGGGGATTCCGATTATCATCGTGTCTCTAATTCAAGACAGAGACAGGGGCTGGCGTTTGGGAGTTGACAGGTATTTTACCAAGCCTATAAATATAGCGGGACTGTTAAAGGAGATCGGCTTGCTGCTGCGACAAGGGATGTCTAATAAGACGGTGTTGGTCGTTGTTAACAATGCTTCTACTTTCAAAATTTTGTCGGCTGCGTTGCTTTTTCAGGGATATAATGTGATGGAGGCATCTGATGTTACAGAATGCCTGGATCGAGTGAGAGCGATCGAGCTGGATTTAATTATTATTGACGAAGCCTTATCTCAAGAGCAAGAATTAGTCAAAAAATTGCGCCTTACTAAGGGCTTGGAAAAAGTCTCCATAATTGTTTTGGGAGATATTGTAGAGGATAACGGGCTGAGCAAACACATTCATGGGAAATTGTTGTGAAAAAAGTTTTAATTGTGGATGACGAACCGAATATTCTGATTTTGATGGAGCAGGCTCTAGAAAAGTTGGAAGATGAGGATGATGTAGAGTTGCTGACTGCGAGAGATGGAGTTGAGGCGTTGAACAGAATTAAGGAAGAAAAGCCGGATTTGGTTTTTCTCGATGTGATGATGCCGAAAATGAGCGGGTTAGAGGTATGCAATACGGTTAAAAATGAACTAGGTATGGAGGACGTTTACATTATTATGTTGACAGCTAAGGGACAAGAATATGATAAGCAAAGCGGTATGGCTGTGGGGGCAAATCTTTATATGACTAAACCTTTTCGCCCGAAAGAAGTGCTGGTCAAAGCTAGGGAAATTCTGGGTTTGACGGCACAGATGTAGCGAGAGGTATACAATCAATTCACAAGAATATTTTTTGGTTTTTGGTGGTTGCTAGCCTGCCCAAAAACGGATACAATCCCCCGGCTATAGTCGTGGATGCTCCAAAAATTTTAGACTAAGTTTCAAGCTCGCAGAGTTATCTGCCCTTGTAAATCTAAAATCTAAAATCTCTATCCTCAAATTGGCTGACTGGTTACAAACGAATGAATAACGATAGATCGCTCACTCATGATTAATAGCAAAGTAAATGGTTCGTATCAATCTCAAAAAATTGATTTCTAAGAGAGATTTGCGGGTGGTTATTGAGGGCGCGCTCGGTGTTTTAGACGCTCCGATGGCTATTCGGAATGTTGAAGGGGCTATTTTATTGGGCGAAGATTGTCAGACCTACTTCAATACTTATCCTATCATCCTAGCCGATGAAGTTATCGGTTACGTAACAGGAAGTCAAAAAGCAGCATTTATTGCCGATATGCTGAGTTATGCTGCCAGCGCCGACTTGGATATAAGAACTCTGGCTGTTGATACTTTAGATAAGTACGAAGAAGTTAATTTTTTGTACGATTTTTCAAGCAAAATAGCTACTTGTTTGGGTGTGGCTGAAGTCAGTCAATTGGTGGTAACTGAAGCGAAAAAGTTGATTGAGTCTACCAATATTTCAGTGATGCTAATGAATGAAAAGACAGGAAAACTGGAGATTGTTTCTGCTAGGGGTAAAGAGTACAACCATAAAACAAAAATCGGTTCCAATATGGGGATAGCAGGTCATATTTTTGTTTCTGGTAAAGCTGAAATAGTCAATGATGTATTGTCCGATCCGAGATATGTTATGGGAGACAATGAGATGCGTTCTATGATTTGTGCACCTCTAACAACTCAGAACGGTACAATCGGCGTTATCAATATTAGTCATAACGAACTTGTAAACTATACGGCACAGGATTTAAAATTATTTACGGCTTTGGCATCGCAAGCGGCCGCGGCGATCGAGAATGCGCTTTTACATGAAAGTAAATTGAAGGAAGAACGAATTAAAAATAATTTGGAAAGATACCTTTCTCCCCAGGTGGTGCGAGCAGTTATCGAAGCTAAAGGAGATATTTCTCTAAATCCAACTAAGCGCAATTTAACGGTGCTTTTTTCGGATATTAGAGATTTTACTACTAAGTGTGAGGAGCTGCCTGCTGAGAAAATAGTGATGTATTTAAATGAGTATTTCACGGAGATGGTAGAGGTAATTTTTAGTCATGAAGGTACTGTGAATAAGTTTGTGGGAGATATGATTGTAGCAATGTTTGGGGCGCCTTCGGAGGTGGCCGATCGCGAAAGGAAGGCGATCGAAACTGCGATCGATATGCAGCGACGGATTAGGAGGATGTCCGTTCCTTGGATTGCGGATAATTTTCTGACTGGTATTGGCATTAGTTCGGGGGAGGTAGTTGTTGGTAATATTGGTTCGCCGCAGCACATGGATTATACTGCCATAGGGGATGAGGTGAATATTGCATCTAGGTTGCAGTCAATGGCTGAGGGAGGACAAATTTTGGTGAGCGATAGTGTGTACAGCGTTACTAAAGATATGTTTGAGTTTAGGAAAATTGGCTCTGTGATTGTTAAAGGTAAGAAGAAAGCTGTCGAAACTTTTGAGGTGATTTATCATGAATGAAGTCAGTAGTCATTAGTCATTAGTCATTAGTCATTAGTTATTAGTCATTAGTCAGTATGATAGGTCGGACACGGCAGTGCCGTTTCCCTACCGCGATCAATTGTAGGGAAACGGCACTGCCGTGTCCTGATTTCTTAGCCGTGTCCTGATTTCTTAGTCATTAGTCATCAGTTAGTAGTTATTAGTCAGATGGCAGAAAAAAGAGGGAAAAACATCTAGTTTTGCAGTATTGTCTGTTTATTTGCTAAGCTAGAGGTTGCGCTCTCTCAATAAACCTTATATTTATGCACAGGTTATTAACTGGGAAACTGCGAGTAGACTGTTTAACAATACCGATCGCTAATCTTCCAGCAAATCTATCGGGTACTAAAATTGTACAGCTTACGGACTTTCACTATGACGGGGAGCGGCTGTCGGAATGGTTGCTAGAAGAGGCGATTGTGGCGGCTAATGAAGCGGAACCAGACTTAATTTTTTTAACCGGAGATTTTATTACCTACGATCCGGCGCCTATTTACGGCTTGGTGCAGCGATTGAAAAATTTGCAAAGTCGGGTGGGAATTTACGCTGTTTTGGGCAATCACGATCACTATTATCCAGGGGCAAAAATTAAGGTTGCTAATGCTTTGAATAACGCAGGTATTCGGGTTTTGTACAATGAAGCGATTTATCCTTTGGGGTCTGAATTGGCTTTAGTTGGGTTTGCAGATTTTTGGTCTGGCGATTTTGCACCTGCGCCTCTAATGGCATCAATCAATCCGGCGATTCCTCGGATTGTATTGTCTCACAATCCTGATACTGCTGAAAATCTGCAACAGTGGCGGATTGATTTGCAGTTTTCGGGACACACTCATGGGGGTCAAATTGTGATTCCTGGTATCGGGCCTTTGTATGCTTGGGTGAGAAAAATTGGTTATTTGATTCCTGAAGGAATCCGAAAATTTGTTCCTTTTGTGTCGGCTTGCGATCGAGTAGTTCGTCACTGGGAATGGGCTAGCGGTTTGCATCGGGTTGGGAGTAATTGGTTGTACGTGAATCGCGGTTTGGGTACTTATGCGCCGGGGAGGTTATTTTGTCCGCCGGAGGTGACGGTAATTACTTTGGTTTGTCAAGATATGTAGGGATTGCTTTAGGGTGTGAAGGAAGAATGCTTCGGATGGAAGATGGAACCGCGAAGACGCAAAGGACACGAAGGAAGATGAAAGATGAGCAGAATTCCTATTATTAAGTGGGTTCTGCAAAGCGATAGCCTCTGGCGTAAAAGGAAGAATGCTTCGGAAGAAAGATGGAACCGCGAAGGCGCAAAGGACACGAAGGAAGATGGAAGATGAGCAGAATTCCTATTATTAACTGGGTTCTGCAAAGCGATAGCCTCTGCCGTAAACTGTGTGAATTAGGACGGATTCACCGGGTGCTTCTATTTTGCGGCGCAGGAGGCGAATTTGAGCTGCTAATACGTTGCTGCTGGGTTTTTCGGCTTCACTCCACAGGTATTGGTGGATTTGTTCGTGTGTTAGTATTTGACCGGGATGTCGCATTAGGTATTCTAATAGTTGACATTCTTTTTCTGATAGGTCAATTGTTCGATCGCCCCGATAGGCTATTTGATTGTCGTAGTCTAGCTGTAAATCTGCAACTTGCAGGCGCCCGACAGCCACTTCGGGGTCAAAAGTAGGGGGGCGTCGCAGCAAGGCGCGGACTCTGGCTAGGAGCTCTCGCAGTTCAAAAGGCTTGACTAGATAGTCGTCTGCGCCTGCGTCGAGTCCTTGTACGCGATCGTCTAGGGTGTCTTTGGCGGTGAGAAATAGGACTGGGGTATTCCGTCCTTGCGATCGCAATTGCTGACAAATTGCTAATCCGGTTTGTCTCGGCAGCATCCAATCCAAAATTAGCAAATCGTAATTTCCCTGCATTGCTAAATTGCTGCCATTTGCGCCGTCAAATGCGACATCAACGGTATAACCCTCGCGGGTTAAAACTCGACTCAAAGGGTCAGTCAACTCAACTTCATCATCAACTAAAAGAATCCGCATCCTGATTTTAGGTTTTAGACTTTTGATTTGAGCATGAATTACACAAAACTTGCAAACAAGCAGGTTTTGTAGGGGGAAATTCCCCGTGGTTGCCATCTGTGGTGAGGTGGCGATCGCGACCTGTTGAGGTTAAGTAAACTGATTTTTGCTACATTTTAAAATGTGCAATACTTTCCGATTCGCTGTAAGCTGCTGCTAGCCATTCCTGCATTGCAGGCAGTGCCAACAGTGTATCAGCATAAGCTTGTGCTTGTGCATCTAATTTGACTTCGTAGGTGACAAAACGCATGACAACGGGGGCAAACATGGCGTCAGCAATTGTGAATTTTCCGAACAGCATATCGCCACTGGTGCCGAATTTTTGGCGGCATTCGCGCCAAATTGCCAAGATGCGATCGATCTCTGCTTCGACACCGGGCGTCATTCCTTCTCCCGGATAGCGGTTGCGGCAGTCCATCGGCATATTTTCGCGGAGATTTTGGAAGCCTGCGTGCATTTCGGCACAGATGGAACGGGCGATCGCCCGTTGCGCTACATCCGCCGGCCATAAATCATTTGCAAAGCGTTCTGCAACGTACTCGCAAATTGCTAAAGATTCCCACACTTTCAAGTCGCCATCAATTAAAACTGGCACCTTTCCCGAAGGAGAATAGCGCCGAATTTCCCCATGGGTTGTCGGCCCGTCTAGGGGGATTCTCACTTCGGCAAAATCTATTCCAGCTTGTTTCATCGCCAGCCAAGGACGCAGCGACCAAGACGAATAATTTTTGTTGCCGATTACCAGAGTCAATTTGGTCATAGTTTTACTTTCAGCTATCATCTATTTAGCAGACAATCCTTAAGAAAATTCGATTTAACTCAGCCTCAATACAATATATTATACACAAACACAATTATTAGCAATACCTGAACTTATTTTGATATTTGAACAATTTGTGCTATTGTGGTTGAGGAAAAAGCTGTTTCCGCTCGGGCAGCGCCGATTCCGCATCCCAAATTAAGCAATTTACAATCGCAAATCAATATGATTACCGTAGCACTTCCCAAAGGCGGACTGTTAGGAGATAGCATTCGACTGTTTAAATCCGTTGGATTAGACTTCAGTGCTTTTCTCGATTCCTCTAACCGCCAACTTCAAATTTATGACACTACCGGAACGGCAAAAGCTTTGCTAGTAAGGACGCACGATGTGCCGGTTTATGTGGAATACGGTCAAGCTGATTTGGGCGTTGCGGGTTATGATGTTTTGCGGGAAAAAACTCCGAAAGTTGCAAATTTAATTGATTTACAATTTGGCAAGTGTCGGCTGTCGGTGGCGGTGAAGGAATCTAGTTCTTACAGACGCAGTGTGGATTTGCCTCCTCACGGTAGAGTTGCTTCTAAGTTCGTACACTGTGCGAGGGAATATTTTCATAATTTGAATTTGCCGGTGGAAATTGTGCCTCTTTATGGTTCTGTGGAGTTGGGGCCGATTACGGGTATGTCGGAGGCGATTGTGGATTTGGTTTCGACTGGCAAAACTTTGCGGGAAAATGGTTTGGTGGAAATTGATGTTTTGTTTCAAAGTTCGGCTTATTTGATTGGTCATCCTTTGAGTTATCGTTTGAATTCTGGCGGAGTTAATGAGTTGATTGGGAAGTTGAGAGAGCAGGTTTTGACGGCGGTTTGATGTGCGATCAAATTAGGATCAGTCCAGGATGTAACAGCCACTCTTATGGAGTTAGTTTTTAAGTACGTAGTTGCGATTGGGTAAGAGCGCTGAAGCGCAACTACGTACCTTCTATGAAAGAGCGCTGAAGCGCAACTACGTACCTTCTATGAAAGAGCGCTGAAGCGCAACTACGTACCTTTTTTATTTATCTCATTTCGGAGCTGATATTGGCAGGTATAAGACCTAGTTTTTCTTGGCATTTTTCTATATAAAAACGGGTCACTGTATCAGCAGGGTTTTGTTCGATTAGTTGCTGAAAATATCCCAAGGCGGCGACAAATCTTTCGGATTGCCATCCTTGAATTCCTTTGTCAAATAAAGCCTGGGTAAGCTGCTTGGCTTCAGAGTCGGGACTGGATGCTGGCCAGATTTCGTAGATTTCAATAGCTTGCTGCTTGCCGCGCGGCGTTACTCGATCGATCCAGCGATAGTAATAGTTGTGGGTGGGCGAATGGCTGTCGGCTGCTGTTGCGTGAGTAGTTGAAATTATACTCTCCGGTGTTTCGGCTTCCAAGTCACACTTTAATAATAAACTTTCTTTTGAGCTTGAGTTCGGACTTATGCTATTTAGAAATTCTCTCGCATGAACGATCGCATTTTCGCTAACAATTATTTGGCAACCGTATATTTTAGTTAAATTTTCTAACCGAGAAGCTGTATTTACCACATCGCCGATGACTGTAGAGTCCATCCGGCGATCGGAACCCAAGGTGCCGATCATGCCGATACCTGTGTTAATTCCAGTACCGATATTGACGGGATATTCTAAATTGTATTTGTGGCGCTCGACATTAAATTCATGCAAACTTTCTTGCATGGCTACTGCGGCTTCGATCGCATTTATAGCGTGAGAATGCGGCTGGTCAAATACTGCCATGATGGCATCGCCGAGGTATTTGTCAATAAACCCGCCGTGGGAGGTGATGCAATCGTTCATTTTCGTAAAAAAAGCATTCAACCATTCAAAGGTTTCGCGTGCTTCTTGAGATTCTGCGATCGCCGTAAACCCGCGAATGTCGCAAAATAAAATAGTCAGCTCTTCTTCTGTGACATTGCCCAACTGAATTGATTCTATCCCTTGGGGCGCAATTCGTTCGAGAAGCTGTTCCGGGACAAATAGGTGAAATTTTTCGGAAAGATATTCGTTGGCCTCCCAGGCGGCGGCAATTTGGCGCTTGCTTTGCTCTTTTACCTGCTGGTTGAATTGGGAAGACACAACTTGCGATCGCATTTGGCTCAACTGCAAAATATTTTCAACTTTCGCCAGCAGCAAGCGACTGTTAAAAGGCTTGGTTAAATAATCGTCGGCCATAATTTCTAACCCTCTGAGGCGAGAGGTATCGTCATCGAGAGCAGTCAAAAAAATTACCGGTACAGTTTGCAAAGCCGTATCATTCCGCAGGATCTCGCACACATCAAAACCGTCCATATCCGGCATCATAATATCTAGTAAAATTAAATCCGGTCGAGATACACGGGCGAGGGAGAGGGCTTCATCGCCCGATCGCGCTGATACTGTGGCGTATCCTTTCATTTGCAATAACTCTTCCAGTAAAATTAGATTAGCTGGCTCGTCATCAACCAACATGATGCAGGGCGACTTGTTTGACATGGAATATGATGTATATTGAATTTAGCTCGGGACTGGCGCGTGTAGATGCTCGAAACCTGGTTGATTCGTATATTTCTAGTTATTAAACTCGATATTTTTGGCAGGAACCGGGTTTCTGAGGCAAGTGCGCGCAAGTCCTATAGAAATTTATCTACTATTGAGTCTAACGTTTTCACTTATAAATTGTAATAAATGGCACTGCTGGAACTGCAAATAATTATTGTTAGTTGAGAAAAGAACGGACTGTAGCGATCGCCAAATTCAGATCCAGCGGCTTGCTCAAATAAGCAGAAGCGCCAGCCTCCAAACATCGATCGCAGTCACCAGCCATCGCCATCGCCGTCACCGCAATCATCGGTACCGACTCCCAGACAGGATTTGCTTTCACTCGGCGCATCAACTCAAACCCATCAACATCGGGTAACTGAATGTCCATCAAGATCAAATCCGGCAGCAACTCGGGCGCAGTAGAGGCGGCAAGGATGCGATCGAGCATTGACGAACCATCCGCGATAATCTCTACCCCGTAGCCCTCCAATTCCATCACCTCTGAAATTAACATTTGGTTAAAAGGTTGGTCTTCCACCACCAGAATCCGCTTGCTGCCAAGTGGTAATGCGATCGCAGAAGCAGGAACTAACTTAGCATCCAAAGCACAAGCAGCAAAGCTGCCCAACTCTTGACGCATCTCCGTCAAAGGCAGCCAAACGCGGAACAAACTGCCGCGATCGCAAATAGATTGAAAAGAAACAGTTCCGCCGTGCAATTCCGCCAGACGCTTAGTCAAAGCCAAACCCAAACCTGTACCTTCGTGGCGCCTAGTCAGGGAAGAATCCACCTGTTGAAAAGGTCGAAATAGCAAGTGCCAGCGATCCTGAGGAATGCCGATACCCGAGTCTTTCACCTCAAGACAAAAGTAGGGAGTGCTGGCATTTACAGGAGAACAATCAGGGCGGTAATCGCCATTAATTTCATTGCCGTAGGCCAGACGCCCGCTAAGTTTAACTTGTCCCCGTTCGGGGGTAAATTTGATAGCATTGGAAAGTAAATTAATCACAATTTGTCGCACTCGCCGTTCGTCGAGCAAAACTTTAGTAATGCGGTAGTCGAGTTCTAAAGACAAAGCAATTCGCTTTTTGTCTGCCCGCGGCTGAATCATTTTCAGACAGTCTGTGGCGAGTTCGTGAACGCGAACAGGCAGTAAATTGAGTTCTACTTTTCCTGCTTCAATTTTAGAAAGATCGAGAATATCGTTAATTAGCTGCAACAAGTGCTGACCGCTTTTTTCGATCAGTTCTACATAGTTAACTTGTCGATCGCTCAACTGGCCGGATGTTTGGCGCAGCAGCAAGTCAGAAAATCCGAGAATGCTGTTGAGAGGCGTCCGCAATTCGTGGGACATCGAGGCTAAAAACTCGGATTTTAACTGAGAAGAATACTCTAATTGTTCGTTAACTTGGCGGAGGTTTTCTTGTGTCTGAGCCCGCTGGATTGCGGCCCCCAGAGTCCGACAAGCAGCCGTGAGCACTTCTTGGTGGAGGGAAGCTTGCAGTTTTTTGACGTTGCGCGACTCCAGCGTCAACACTCCGATGATTGTGCCGTCAGTAGATGCGATCGGAAAAATGCCC
The DNA here is from genome assembly GCF_020738205.1 of Microcoleus sp. PH2017_24_DOB_U_A. Taxonomy (NCBI): domain Bacteria; kingdom Bacillati; phylum Cyanobacteriota; class Cyanophyceae; order Oscillatoriales; family Microcoleaceae; genus Microcoleus; species Microcoleus sp. PH2017_24_DOB_U_A. Next base: position 24,221 of record NZ_JAEQCT010000080.1, on the reverse strand, counting down.
AATTGTCCGATTCCCGGATGCCGAAATTGCGGCACAGCATTGGGATGTTCGGCATAATCATCGACAAACAAAGCTTTACCAGTTTCCACCACTTCCCACAGCAAACCGGTGCCGTAGGGAATACCTTTGTCGAGCAATTCTTGCATTCCAGCGGCGACTGGTTCCCCGTAACTAGCCAGAAATTGAGTAGAAACTTGGTTAGAAATCGCCGCCGCTTGCCGATCTTTTCCCTTACCGCTAATCACTTTCACGTCTCCGAAAGCAGCATTCGTCGCTTCTACCAGATAGCTGAGGGCAAACTGACCTATTTCTTGCAAACTGTGAGAGTTTTGCAGGCGTTCAGTTAAGCCTAAAAGAAATGTCAGGCGCCTGACTTCTGCATTCAAACTAGCTTGGGAGTTTTGGTATACGGTAACGTCTCGAAAGGTAAACAGCCGCCCGCCGCTGTTGGTAATTGTGGCGAAGACTTCCAAACAAACGGCATTGGATTGCTCGAAATAAAATGATAAACTTTCATCCTGAGATGTTTGCAGTGCTTGCTGAAACTCTTCCCACTGCTGAAGCGACAAGTAACCGCGATCGACAATTTCGGCAAACAACAAGTCGCACTTAGGCTTGGTTGCCAGCCATTCTGGGGACAGTCCCCAAGTCTCGGCCAATTTTTTGTTAAACAAAACTAAGCTGTCAGACGAGTCGAAAAGAGCGATCGCATTATCTACTTGGTTGAGAATCAGTTCTTGGTCTGCCCTGAACTGCTGCAAGTCTATCTCCATTTTGTCTGTGTCTGTAGCTCTTAGTTTTGTTGTCATAACTGTCTACGGATATGGCAAGAGTTATTTTATAACCCCTTACTTAATTTGACATATTTTTAGGTTTTTGGGCAGTGAGGGCGATGGCTTACGCCCCGCTTCGCTACGACCGGCCTTGTGATCTGAGACACTTGCTGGTTGCCGAGGGGCGAGGGGAGCGGGTTTTCTACTACATCGGCTACAATACTAGATCGAGCAGTTTTTAATTCTATTAAATACCGCAGGGACAAGGTATTTCCCCGTCCTTTGCCCGATATCTTCACCCAATCGAAAACCGTTAGGATGAATGAATAAGGAGGGAAAGCATCATGACAGAAAGAGAATTTTTTAATAACAATGCTGTCGAAGTTGATGGCATCCGATTTGAAATATTTGTGTCAAAAATGGTAGTGGTTGTGCCCATGCCATCAAAACCCAAATCAAATCATGATACATCGGTCAAGTTATATGTTCGCATTACCAACAACAGGTCAAACTCGTATTGTTTTAGCTTCCATCATAACTTTGTTCCCGAAATTCTAGCAGCAGACGGTCAAAATACTAATGCTGGATACCAAGCGGACGGCATTGGATATCCTCACGTATTTGATTTTCACTTAATTAAGCCGGGGAAGTCTGTAATGGTCTTTCCGAATGCCCGTATTGGTTGGGATCGCAAACATCACAATAAAAAAAAACGCGAGCAAACTTTACTATTGTCTCTGCCTTTTACGAATCGTGAATTTTTGGGATTTCCGCTAAAAAATTTAGGGAATTATTCGATTCGATTGAAGTATGAAGTCACTAATGAATCAGTACAATACTATCATTATTTAATAAATGAGGAATGGTCAAGATTATACAACGAGGATCGACAAAACTATTGCAGCGATGAAGAAATCCTATACTATCATTATTTGATGGAGGAGGAATCGTTTGATGCGATGTGGACGGGGCAAGTATTCACGCCTTATGTAGAGTTTTGCGTAGTGGATACACAAAGTTGAATTACATTTGACCAAGTATTTGCGGTTGATAACGTTGGTCTTTCGGCTGGCATTGTGCAATGCGATCGACTTTTTGAGTTGCATGGTGTGAAAAGTGCGATCGACCTTTCCGTCCATCACATAATAAGCGATCGCCCCTAACACTCTTGACTCTATGAATAAATATGAACTTTATTCATCAATTTGCAATGTTTTCTGAATTTTAATTAAGCCAGGGAGTTAATATAAATTTTTTTATCACAATATAATTATTGTAATATAATTTATAATAACTGTTGACAAGCTTGTCATTCATCGCTTAAGTTTGTGACTATTGATATCAATCTCTTCGTTAATTTGTATCAGAGACATTGTTTGGTTGATTGTTGAGATCGAAAGCCACTGTTGTTTAAAGATTCATTGGGTTTGTGGCAATCGATCGGGTGTTGTGGTTGTAGTTGGTTTGCAGAAAGTCCCGTATTTGAAGGAAGGCAGGGGAAGGAATATTGTTAGCAATATTCACTCGCGCCTGCACTAATCAGGAGGAATTATGTACCGACAACAACAGGGTAGTGAAAAACATTACTGCGACAAATCTAATTGCTCTACACCATCAAACCTTACTCACAATCAGTTTTGTGGTAATTGCTGTAGCCAAGTTGGCCCGCGCCCAGTTTTCGACTTGAAGTCGGAGTTTGTGCCGATTACTAAAAAGGAACTGGCTCAAAGAGAGCGCTTATCACTGCATTTCCGACAGCAGCTATGCTACAGTTATCCACCGAATACCAAGCAGAATATTCCTCACAATTATTGCCCAACATCCCGAGTTCCTTGGCAAAGTATTTCGGATTATCAACAGCAATATCCTCCCCGAAATTATTGGGATGGTCGAGATAATTCTGTGCCTCTTGAGAACGAATCTGGGCAAGTTCTGGGGTATTACAGGTATGTTTTGCTAACTGGGTCGTCAGATTCAGGAAGTGGCGGTAAATTGTTTTGGCTGATGGTAATTGGTGCGGCGGTGTGGTTCTGGTTTTTTCGCTGATTATTTGATAATCCAGAGAGCGATGAAGTATCTTTTGCGGTTTTTATTGGCTTTAGTAATTTCTGCGATCGTGGTAATAACCTATGCCAGTATAAAAGCAGTTGGCAATGAACACTCAAAACTTGGAATGGTTCAAAATATAGCAGTTCTCAGAAAGATGAGGTACGTTGTTGGGCTTGGGCCCTATTAGTTTAAGGGTTGTGTGGGCTGTCAGTTATACCTCATCTTTTTGAGAAAGGCTATATGACATCTCAAGGAGCGAATAACAGCAATAAAATCAAACAATCTGGTCTCCTACTGGAAATCAGAGAGCCACAAATTATTGCACTAGCTATCCCCGAAAACAAGCCCGGTGCTACTTCTCTCAATCGGTTGTAATTCATCAATATTGATATCCTTCATCTGTAAAAATCAAAAGGTTAACCAACATGACATCAGAACAATTCAGTGACAACAACGCAATGGAAGTAAGTGGCATTAATATGGAAATTATGCTGCCTGACCCTACGGCGCTCACCATCCCTGAAAACAGAGCGGGCATCACGCCTCCTATAGAATTATATATTCATATTACCAATAACACTTCAATGTCTTTCCACTTCAACCTCTCTGGAACCTTGATTCCAGAAATTGTAACATCCGAGGGTCAAGCCTTACAGCGGCAATTAGTTAACGAAAAGCCAGAATCTGAAGTTCAACCGAACAGATATAGAACAGGATGGGCGGGCAGATTGACTGAATTTATATCGAACTTAAACTTATCGCAGGAGTGCTACGAAACCAGAGAAATTAATTATATGTTAGTTGAGCCTAGAGAATCCAAAACTATCACGATCGACGCAAGTCTTGCCTGGGAAAATAACTTACTTGCACTGAAAATTTCTACTGAGTTCAACGAATTTTTCGGGTCGATAAAACTTCATAATTTCTGGTTATTTGAGGCACTATTGCCCGGAAATTACCAAATTAGGTTTATCTATCAACACAACTGTGCAAACAGAGTAATACCTGGGATAGATAATGTCGAAATAACAAATGTAGAAGAGAGCGAGTCAGAACTATTGATTACTCCTTTTGTAAATCTTCGCTTGGTTCAACCAGTAGAAGCAGACAGCAATGCTGTGGAAATGGATGGTGTTCGCTTTGAAATTTTAGTACCAGAGCGAGTTTTAAGCATACCCAAAAACAATTTAATACATAAATTTCTGTACCTAATGAAATTTTTATCACCTATAGAAATTTACTATCCCTCCTTTATAATGCCCGTGCAGATAGGTATTCGGATTACCAATAATACATCTACTCCCCTTAGATTTAGCTTTTATTTCACCTTATTTCTAGAAATTATAGGAGTAGATGGAGTAATTCCATTCGGAGATGCGTGGATTCGCGGTAGCTGCCCCTCTAATTCTGATATTTTTTCCGTTATGCCCGGAGAGGATATTACCTTCTTTCCAGAAACAGAAATTTTTGGGCTTTGGGAAGATAAATTTGGACTTAGGATTACTACCGGAAATGGTGACATATTGACTTTTGAACCTCTAACTCTACAAACATACCAAGTTCGGCTTAGATATAGCAGCCAGCAATCAATGGTTAAAATATACGAGTCTGTAGAAACATACACGACTTTAGATGTCTGGAGCGGTCAAATATCTACTCCCTTTGTAGACTTTCGCTTAGTGCGTTCTTGAATTGAGATTGAAGTGAAAGAGCCTATTTCATTTGATTCTCCTCAAAAGCTGATATTTCTTTTAAACCTCATACGTCTAGGAGTCAAAACCATGTTATTTCGACAATATCCCCAAGTTTTGTTGACATCATTCTTGATAGTTGGATTGACGGGCAAAGCAAGTATTGCTTTTAATATTATTCCCCCAAATCCCGGTGCTACAAGGTTTTATCAGCCTGAATCTATTTACAAAATAGATAAGAATCGAGAAAGCAGAACGGAGATAGATATGGGATTATGGTCGGAGCCTCTGCCCCGTGGTGGAACGACTATTTTTAACAGAACTCTTGCCGCATGGTCTTTTCTGTCTGCAAAAGATCGGTTGGGTTGGTCTTTTAATCCAGCCGCAGAGGACTTAAAGGGTAGTTTTGAGGTAATAACTTATCAAGCTTGCAGTCCTAAGGATGGGTGTGGTGGGGCTAGTACGCCTTACACTGACATAAATGACACTTATCGAGGAGTCGGCTCTCTTTTTCACTTAAAGTATCATCCAGGAAAGGGCGATCCTCAACCAGGTGAAGGTAAACTTCATTGGATTCAGATGGTGCAAGCTAACTACGGTAGCAATGTAGCAGGTGCATCTCGGATACCTGGTATTTCTTTTATCGATAATTTTAATAGAAAAGAAAATCCCTACTACGATCGTCCAAATTCTCGTTTTGCAGGTGAAGACTTCTTTATGGATCAACCATATGCTGGCAGTTTGAAGCGGGCGTCGGCTAGCAGAAACAATTATTTCAAAGCGCAACTCTATCTAGTTCAAGAGACTACGCCACCAAAAAGTAAGAAAAGAACACTCACAATTTACAATGGAATCAAATGGGGTTGGAAAAACACAGTAACTCGTCGCAAAGAACCAGATCCCGTTCCCGTTCCAAAGCCAACTCCAACTCCAAGCTCGAGCCCGTCGATCCCGTTGATCATTCCCGACATCGACTGGCAACGCATTATACCCAAAGGTGAACCGGTCGCTAGTAGTGCTAGTGGCGGCGGTGGCATAGGCTACGTAACAGCATCACCAAAACCAACACCACGACCAACCCCTTCACCTTTGCCAACACCGCGTCCAGCACCTGCACCAAGCCCGTCACCAACACCATCAACAATAATATTAGTATCACCTGCACCATCACCCAGACCTGCACCGTCACCCGGGCCTGCACCAGTACCCTCAGCTTGGACTCCATCACCTTGGCCAACCCCGTCAGCTTGGACTCCATCACCTTGGCCTACGCCTGCACCATGGGCAACAACAGCAACACCATCACCTCAATTAACCTCGTCACCTTTGCCTACTCCCTCACCTTGGACTCCCTCACCCTGGCCAACACCTACACCTTGGGTGACATCTCCACTGGGGTCAACATCATCAACTGTCGTTGTCTCAACATCAACAACAACTACTACATCGCCCTCATCCTTTGGGCGGCCCAGTTCGCCAATTCGCGCTGCCCGCACCTACGCAACTTTTGGTGTTGATAGCGATGCCACAGACCTAGCAAATATCAGCAGTGAGTTACTTGAAGACCCAGAATTATCATCAACGGACAATAGTTTGAACAATGCAAACCTAGCTGGCGTTAGTCGTGATTTACTTGAAGACTCAGAACTATCATCAACGGACAGCAACGAAAACCAAGTCAATTTAGCTAGCATCAGCAGTGATTTACTTGAAGACCCAGAATCATCATCAACAGACAACAACGAAAACCAAGTCAATTTAGCTAGCATCAGTGGCAACTTGCTCGAAGACCCAGAATTATCATCAACCGACAGTAACGAAAATGAACTTGATTTAGCTGGCATCAGCGGCGACTTATTGGAAGACCCAGAACTAGCCTCAGAGGATAACAACTCCCTAGCCTCCAAAACTAAAAACCCTGACGATGATGCCCTCCCAGCCGAAGCCGTTCCCGAACCCACCACTGAATTAGGAACGCTATTAGCACTCACCGGATTAGGTATATTCCTCAAGCTCAAAAACAGGAAAACCAAAGAGTAATGAAAACCCTTTACACCATCCTGTACGCCCTCAGCATCATCCTAATCAACCCCTGGGGAACTACGCGCGGCTTCATCTGGACATCGCCCAAAGTATTGATTGTTTGGCTAATAATTTCGCTCAACATCGCCCTTTTATTATCGCAAAAAACCTCCCTCGCGATTCCCCGAAACTGGAAAAATAGCCTGATACTTTGGACAATATTTCTCTCAATAGGAGCTATCTCCACTCTGCACAGTCCTTTTCCCTTAACCTCTTTTCTCGGTCAAGATCAAATGGGAGATGGCTGGCTATACTGGCTGTTAATTGCCGCCTTCACTCTCAGCAACAGCTTGCTCTTAATCGCGCGCCCGCAACTGATCAATTCCCAATTCCAAGGATTGCTAATTGGTGGCATCATTCTTTCTCTTAGTATCTTCCCCCAAATCATTGACTGGCGGATTGACTACACCGCTACAATGGGGAAACAAATCAGAGGCGATGTCTTAGCCAGCAGCATTTTTCAAGGACAGCAGCCCATAGGATTGTACTCCCACCGCGGCCACGCAGCTATAGTTTTAGCGTTAACGGCAATTACTGCGATTTTCGGTTGGTTTTGGAGATTTACGAATACTAAATTAACTGCAATTACTTTGATTTTAGCTGTTCCTGCACTGCTGTTCACATCTACCCGCAGTGCAATTGTAGCTTTGATTGTTGCCTGTGCTTATTTGTTGGGACGCCAATACTACAAAATTCTCACCGGTATAGCCCTGATGGGCACCCTCGCTGCGGGCATCATGACGCTTAACAGACCCCTCAACTGGCAAAAACCGAGCATCGAACAAGTCGTGTCCAGCCGATCGCCCATGTGGGAACTTGCAGCCAGAGGAATCAAAAAACGCCCGTTATTTGGATGGGGATTCGACGGCTTAGGGATTGCTTATCCCTATATCAGGAATCCTCAAGTAACTCCGAGAGTCGTCAACTTGAACGAGTTTACCTACGACTATATTAACATAAAAGGTGAAATTAGCACCAGAGAAATTCCTACTTATAAAGCTCACAATTGGATTCTCGATACAACTGTATCAGTTGGGATTTTGGGGCTGATTGGTGGCATTGCACTTTGGGGATATTATTTATCTTTAGCGCTGCAATCCTCTGTTGGCGGGATTGCAGCAGTTGCTATTGCTTATCTGGTTTTTGCTGTTACCTGGTTTGATTGCGCTCAATACGCACATATTGCCTGGTGGACTCTCAGTTTCGCTGCTGTTAGATATCCTTGTTCTCAAGATAACGAGAAAAGAAGATTAATTTCACCTCAAGTTCAGTTTTATATATTTTTGGGTATATTTATTATCTCGTTGATCGGAAGTTTTTATGTAACTAATTTCAATAATATCAACAACTTTATTGTGAAAGCCAAATCATCGCTATTTCCCGGACAACTGTTAGGCTGCGGAAGTCCCAGCGGCGGGCCAACGGATAATCCCATAGATTCTCGATACGGAAAACAATCTTATCCTTGGACATCGGAAATTAAATGGAGTTGTGCATACAATATCCAAGACTTCCAAGGCGGCACTCTGATTGACAGGTTTAATTTTGCCCGAGATATTGCTGCTGCTAACGGTGGCGGAGTTGTCTATTTTCCAGCGGGGACTTATGAGTTTCCAGACAGTATCTATTTGAAGTCGGGAGTAGTCATTCGAGGGGAAACTCCCGCAATGACAGATGCTAAACAAACTTTGTACAATCCTCCGACAAAATTTGTGTTTCCTAAATACGAACCGCAACTTTCAGGGATGGGAAGTCCGAACAGCACGGCTTTTAAAAGAATCTTTACTGAAAATCCTAATACTGATAGCAATATTGGTGTGGTTAATCTAGATATTAACCGATCGCCAATTTACTTGCTCAGCAACCTCGACTACAGTAAAAATCGAAATATTGTGGTTTACGGCCTCCGCAGCAATAACGTTGCCGAACCCAGTTCCTCAGTCCCAGACCTGAATTTTCAAGCAGCGTGGCAGCGATATGCCAATCCCTATGTCGCTAATATCAAAGTTAATGCTTTGGCTAATGTCTTAATTGCCAACAATCGACTTAACGATAGTATAACAGATAATTACCAGCAACCTGAATATCAAGTAAAATCTGGCGAGACTGATGTTGTTGAAGAATATGATGTTAGATTCGACTACAGCAACCATTTCGGTATCTTAGTCAACCGTTCCAAGGCTGGCAAATCTGAAGAAAACTTTGTGCCGACGGCCCAACCAAGTGCGGAACCCGGTCTGTTTCGCAAAGGTATTGCGATTCGCGATAATTGGGTTTATCATACCATGAGGGCGGGAATCCGAGCGTCGGGAAATGGCTTGGTTGTTAAAAATAATGCGATTCGAGATGATGCCCGCAAGCGCTGGTGGACGGACGATACAGGCGCGGGAGTCGCTGGGAAAAATACGAGTTTTAACAGTAGGGCGATCGAATGGGCCGGCTGGAATGTTTTAATACAAGATAATGACTTTCAAGTGTACCGACATCAACTGAAAGATTCCGAGTTTCTCAGCAATGACGGAGGGGGAATTGTGATTCATGCTTGCTGCGGCGGAACTTCGGTTCGGCAAGCGGAGATTGTCGGTAATACTGGCAATTCTTACATCGGTATTTCTCAAGTGCCTCGGATTCGAGATGTGAGGATTTTTGGGAATAAGTTATTGTCTAATGTTAAGGGTGATTGGCCTTTGATTTATGTGAATGCGGATACTGAGCAAAAAATTAATGGGATGCAGAATGCAATTGTAGAAAATAATACGGTTAAGGGCAGTTTGCTGGCAGTCGCGAGTCAGGGAGGAAGGGGAAATGCGATTAGAAATAACAGCGGTTTTAATGTTGGTTCGATTAAATCTTCTTGTCACGTTACTGTTAGTAAAAATAGGGGCTTTGTGAGTTTGCCTTGCTGGCGGCGCAGAAACGCAGGCGGCGGTTGAAACTAGGTTTACAAAAACGCAGGCGTTAGCTTTCCTGAAGGGTACTCGGCAGGACGGCGAGTGAAAAGCATAATATAATGTTTCTTATACCAATTATCTAAAATTGTGCAACACTCGAACACCCCCCTAGCCCCCCCCCCATGAATCAGGGGGGGGACAAGAATACTGTTATTTCGTTAAAAATTGGTATTAAAAAGATGAGGTATGACAGCTTATAAGCAGTTCAACTAAGAAAGAGGGCTAAAGCCCAACAACGTACCTCATCTTTCATTCGATCCGCTATGGTTTCAACCGCGAGCGTTTTTTTGTTAGTGTTTCTTCGGGTTTTTGGGAAAGGGAATTCCTAAACTTTCATGGAAAACAAGCTGAGTTTTATATGTCAAGCGGCGGTTGACTTGTTTGATGATTTTTTCCAAAAGCGCATCGCCGGTTTTTTCAATGAGAGGTTGAGACATCGATCGAATAAACTTGGGAAAGCAAACCCCTACAGCTAAATCCAGCTTCCAGGTGGCGCTGGTAATCGCAGGCGGTAGCTGGGCGCGTTGCGACGCAGGCCAATCGGCTGCAAACTCGTCAGACGGTATCTCGACTAGCTTCATTGCCGATCGAAAATCCACTTCATATCCGGGCGAGGTATAATTCGGAACCGGGATAGTCTGAATCAAATAGCAGCCTTCAGCGTCAGGCGGCAGCAACTCTAAACCAATTCTTGCTTCAACTCGGTAGCCGAAGGCCCCAAAACGACCGATTAATAGATCGTAGCCGTTTTCGCCGATCGGCTGGGCCTTCATTGGCGCAGCGCACTGACAAAACCAAGTCTTGTGATTGTTGAAATGCTCGGCCACCGTTGCAGCATCGGCGTACATCTCCATGCTGTCTTCAAAGTGGGTGTGAAACCAAATCGGCTCAACTTCCTCGCCTGCATCCGCACCTGCACTTTCGGGCTGTCTGAAACTCGCATCTGCGTAGCAATTTTCGTCAGAAGCTTCAACAGTTTGATATTCAGCGGAATTCTGCTTCATCATCAAAATTATGGGTAGAAACCCCGTCCTTCTAGGACGGCTTTGCATTTTTGAATTTACTACCGCCTTGGGATTGGTTAATTCGGGGTGCTTTTGTATTGCACTTTCAACGGGACAATTACCGCTTCAAATCTTCCAATCCTGTACGCATAGTATTTTGCTCAATTGAGCCTCCCTTTCGGGGTAATGTTAGCTTGTCGGTCAAAGTTTTCTGAGCTTGTTGGGCTAGCAGCACTGTTTCAGTGACCTTAAAACTGTTTAACCACCAGCGACAGAGCAAGAGACTAGCGAAAGCATCTCAGGGTGTCATGACTCAAAAAACGTAGTCAGTTAAGACTTAGGCTGGTCAGAATGGCTTGTCCGATTTCTCTTTCAAGCCTCATGCCGTTGGGGCTGAGGTTCCTGACATGCTCTCCTGTAATACACGCCAATCAGTCGGGTTGGGGATGTGGTCGGGGAGTTTCCTCCCTACAATTGAGAAATAGATAGTAACAAAACTTACCCTAGAACAGCATAACTCGACTTATGAAAGCATTTGTAGCAGGAGCGACAGGTCAGACTGGCCGCCGAATCGTCGCAGAATTAGTCAAGCGTGGCATTCCAGTGCGTGCCCTCGTCCGAAATCTAGAGACAGCGAGGCAGATTTTACCACCGGAGGCAGAGTTAGTTACCGGCGATGTATTAAATGCCACTTCTCTGGGCGATGCGATCGGCGATAGTACGGTGTTGCTGTGCGCGACGGGGGCGGCCCCGGGTTTTGACCCGACTGCGCCTTACAAGGTGGATTTGGAGGGTACTAAAAATTTGGTGGAGGCAGCTAAGGCTAAGGGAATTGAGCATTTTGTGCTGGTGACTTCTCTGTGCGTTTCTCAGTTTTTTCACCCGCTGAATCTGTTTTGGCTGATTCTGGTTTGGAAGAAGCAGGCGGAGGAATATTTGCAAAAATCCGGCTTGACTTATACGATCGTCCGTCCGGGCGGTCTCAAAAATGAGGATAATTCAGATGCGATCGTCATGACTGGCCCCGACACAATGTTTGAAAGCAGCATTCCCCGCAGTAAGGTAGCTCAAGTCTGTGTGGAGGCGCTGTTTCAGCCTGCTTCTCGCAACAAGGTTGTGGAGATTGTGGCGAAGCCGGAGGCCCCGCAAAAGAGTTTTGAGGAGTTGTTTGCTGGCGTGGTTTGATTGAATTAGGACTGGTGTACTGGTTCCCAGAAACCGGGTTTTTTTACGAAAATACGCATTTACAGCCAACAATTTAGGTAAAAAACCCGGTTTCTTTAGTCCCTGGTAGCGAACAAAGTAACCGGGTTTTTTTACGGGTAAATCTAAAACTTGTACAGCGAAGTCGAAGTATCTAAAATCTAAAACTTGTACAGCGAAGTCGAAGAATCTCAAATCGGCTGACGCACCCGCGCCCAAGTCCCATCAGTACAAACCGCAGAGGAATTGCCAATTTTTCGATCGCCAAATCTGGCAAAATCTTAAGAGCTTGACAATCCGCCATTGAAATTTCCCCTTCCCCGCATGATGAAAACTCTCAAGTGGCCAGCTTGGTTCCCCTATCCGATTTCGTGGTTAAGGGCATTTGCTCTCGCTCAGAGTTTTAGTTTTGTCCTTCGCAGGGGCATTCCTTTCGCCAACGACGATATCGGCTTTCTGGCTCTGCTGCTGGCGGCTTGGCTGATTCAGTTACCTTTGTTCTTTGTCGCTCACTTTTTAGCCGTCAAAATCCTCAATCCCTTGCTGACTATGCTGCCGGGCCGCTTTCGAGTGGCGCGCAAGTTCAAGCGGCGGCATACTGGAGTGCGATCGCACTTGCGAGAAGGGTTGAATGCTGTAGTAGTGATTTTTTTTGCATTCAATCTGGCGCTGTTGGTGCAAATGGCGATTTATTATTGGTCAGTGCGATCGATCGATCCGGCGCAAATGCTCGCAGGAATCTCCACTCTCACAAATGTGGCGATCGCAGGTGAATTCGATTTCTGGCTGGTAAAATTGGCAGGAGCTTTATCGAGTTTAACGCTATTAGCCGCGCCGCTATACCAACACGATTTTCGCGTGCGGCGGATGCGGGCGGATCGAAAATTAGCCGAAATCGCCGAAATGGAAATGACTGCATTTGAAACCGAGAAACTGCGCCGCCGCCAAAAAAGTTTGCTGAGGCGATCGGAACTTCAAATTCTCGGATTTATAATTGTCATCGGCGCTGTAATTAGCTGCGCTGTTTTTTTGGTAGCAAATTTGCGGGGAAATCAGCAGTTTTCGCAGTCTGCGAGCGAGGTGAGAAAAATGCCACCGCTGGCTATGAAAACGGGCGATCCTTACATTCGAGCTTTGATGCGGACTATTTCTGCTAGCGAGTCCAATGTTTCTCGGCCTTATCACGTTGTTTACGGCGGAAAATATGTATTAGATTTGAGCCGTCATCCTGACTGGTGCGTGAAGATTGTTAACGGCCCGAATGTTGGCAAATGTACTACGGCGGCGGGTAGGTATCAATTTTTGACTTCAACTTGGAAAGATAAAGCGAAGCGCTATCATCCAAAGCCTGGTAATTTTGTATTGTGGCAAGATTACAGTTTTGAACCGGAATATCAAGATGCTGTGGTTTATGCTTGGTTGAGCGATCGCAAATTTTGGAAAGCCGATATTCCTGAGATGTTGCGACAGGAAAGATTAACTGATGTTTTGCGGATGCTGTCGGGAACTTGGACGAGTTTGGGATATGGAATTGAGAACAATTCTATGAGTTCAAGTTTGCCGAAAGTCTACCAGAAAGTGCTGCGAGAAGAATTGGCAAATGCTGGTTCTTAGGGAGTTATATCGGGAGCATCTCATTTTTGGAAAAAGCATTTTTTTTTACAGTGCGAGCTTAAGAGCTCGCGTGCTATATATAGCACGCGAGCGGGGACAGCACTACAAATGCAAAACAGAGATGCACCCGTTATATCAAATAGGTTCGTAGTGCGGACTTAAGTCCGCATATTAGGACTAAAGTCATCACTACGAAGAGTTTGTTGGCGATCGTGGGGGGGAGTTATCGGGGCAGTAAGGCCTGTTGCCGGAGATTTTATGCGGTGACAGGCATGACTGTCTCATGTAGCTAGTGTCGGGAGCATCTCATTTTTGCAAAAAGCATTTTTTTTACAGTGCGAGCTTAAGAGCTCGCGTATTGTACAATACGCGAGCTCTTAAGCTCGCACTACTACAAATGCAAAACTGAGATACACCCGCTAGTGTCTGTGTCGCAGCGGGCGATCGGCTTAAACAAACACTTTCTGTAACAAATTAATAAGATTTGCGATGGAGTTTGATAAGAGTTATGATACAGTTTAACTCGATCCCTGACTATCGTGAATAATTATTTCATGGTTTCATCCCTATTACCAATCCGAGTAACAATATAAATATTGAGCAAGCCCCGAGAAATTTGGAGGCTCTACGGATCAAATAAGGATACAGCTATGTTTTGCCTGAACCGAGAAACCAGACATTTAGGGCTAGTCGAAACCAGCAATAGGGAGATGCGAGGCTCTACAACCTCGGCTGCTAAAAATATCCGCAGAGTCCGATCGCGAGTGTATAAAGATGAGGCTTTAGTATCGGCCTCCCTGGCGGGACTTCCCGCTCTTTTAGCATCCCTAGAAAGCTTTCGCGAGTAGAGTTTGACAATTTCTCTTGTTGAACGTCGGGAGTTGACTTAGCTAATTATTGCCAGACTCCGGAAAAGATATTCTTGACTCCGATCGCAATTCTATTTAAGTCTTCTTTCAGCAGGGGCGGCCAAGAAACTCCTCTGGCCCGTCCTGCTTCAAATTGCAGCAAACTGTCTGCGGAGAGTAAATGGAGGGCCGAGATTAATTGGCGATCGAGCATTGGAGATTCTTGAAGCCCTTCAAACAATATTTTTAAAGCTAATAAAATCGATGTCACCTGTCCCGGTACGGGTGGCTGGCCTTCTTTGAGGCGCATCAGGAAGGCGTCGGGATTTTTCTTGGTTTCCAGGGCGGTTCCTTGGTCGATCAGAAAACTGCGGGCTGTTTTGTAATCCATTTGACGTGCGATCGAGTTCTTGCAATTAATCAGCAAATATTATATCATCTTTTGTCGCAGTATATTTGTTAATATAGCAGAATCAAGAATCAACAAGCAACTCGTAAGGCGCGCACTGTACAGCCGAAAGCTACTCGTGAAGTCCGCATTCTCATCTACCATACAAGCTCTCGGAAGGTTCGCATTGCACAGCCTACAGCTACTCTTGCTAGTTAGGGTTCAACAGTTGACAGTTGACAGTTGACAGTTGACAGTTTGAGAGCGACCTCTAGCTAGAAGGAAGAGGATTGGAGTAATGAATAGTCTGATTTTAATTTCTCCCTCACTCGTGAGAGGCTTTCAACCAATTATTTCTGGTAAGTTTTAGATAACGGAAAAATCAAACAATGGCAAAACGGCCGAAAAATAGCATCAACTCCCAGATTTATAGATACTGGTGGCTACTTTTGTTGTGTTTGAGCTTCCTGTTAGTTCCGGCTCTCAAAAAAATAGCCGTCGCCACCCCATTTCCCCCGCCCGCTCCTCTTGCAAATAATGCTAGTTTTGGAGCGGGAATTCAACGAACAATGGGGTTACTTGCAACCAGCACTCCCACAGAACGCCACCAAGTACGCATCCTATTTTACGGTCAATCCATCACTCAGCAAGATTGGTGGCAAGATGTAGTGCAGGACTTAAAAAAGCGATTTCCCGATGCAGATTTGATTGTGGAAAATCGCGCAATCGGAGGCTTTGCCTCGTCTATTTTAATCCGTCCCAGCGAACATGATTTGTATCCTTTTTATCCAGACTTGCTGATTTTCCACGTCTACGGAGGTGAGGAAGATTACGAAGCGATAATTGCCAATGTCCGCCGCCGCACTACTAGCGAAATACTCTTGCATTCAGACCACATAACCTGGATTCCGACAGGTAAAAACGACAATGAAAATGAAGTCAAAGGCTACGAATGGCACAACACTCATTCTACCAAATGGTTGCCTGAGTTGGCAAATAAATACGGCTGCGAAATCGCGGAAATCCGCGCACCTTGGCGCAGGTATCTGACAGACAATCGCTTGCAGCCAAAACAGCTATTGAGCGACAGCATTCACCTCAACGCTTGGGGGAATTTTCTGCTAGCTGCTCTCATTAAACCCTACCTGCGATACAACCCAAGTTCTCCTCAAACAGCGCAGCAGAATTTAGTCAAAACTTATACAGTGGGTACTGATGTTAAGTGGCAGGATGGCAAGTTAGTTTTGGAGTTTGAAGGAAATCGGATAGATGCGATCGCCGATCGAAGCTTCAACGGCAAGGCAATTTCTGCTAAAATTGCGATCGACGGCAAAAAACCCTCAGAATTTCCCGAACTTTACAGCATCACCAGACCCAGCATTACTCTCGGCGTCGGTTGGCCAGCAATCATCGAAGTATCCAATCAAAAACCGCTCATCGTCGAAGATTGGAAAGCTACAATCACTGAGATTAACAGCGATGCTACCAAGTTTAAATTTGACGTAGTAGGTTCTCAAACAGGTTACGACGGCAGCGGTACCAACGACAAAATGTTTGTTTCAAAATCGGGCCGCGTCGCGATCGAACCGAGAAACTGGTGGCTGCAAAATGCCTATGAATACTCGAAAAAGCCTACTCCGAAAGGCTTTGAGATTTCGTGGCAAGTTAAGCCGATGTTTGTTGATTCATACATTCCGCCACAAATTGCAGATTCAAGTCGCGAATATCCTACAACATTGGCTCAGAATTTGAGCAACTCCAAACACATCCTCGAAATCGTCCCCGAAACAGACGGGACAGTTCCTATTCAAGCAATTCGAGTTTATCGCCCTCCTTATATTCCGGCGCCATGAAGAAGGACTAAAGTCCTCACTACGAACTTAATTTATGTAGTTATTTCTTCAACCTGCGGAGGCAGGTTTCGTTTGTATAGACGCGGTTTCAACCGCCGAGTTTTCTGTATAGACGCGGTTTCAACCGCCGAGTTTTCTAACAACAATTACCCCCCGCTTCTCGTAATTCCCAACTCGTGAAACATCAACAGCGATAAAAAGAAATCCGCCACAAAAACAAACACCCAAGAAGTCACAACCGCCGCCGTTGCAGCTTGGCCTACCCCTTTCCCTCCGCCCGCCGTCGTCAACCCCCAACCGCAACCGACAAGCGCAATTATCAACCCAAAAATTACACTCTTAATTGCCACAGTTACTAAATCCCAAGGCCCCAAAAAAGTCCGCACCGATTCCAAAAATACCGAAGGTTCCAACTCATAAAAATTAACCGCCACAAACAACCCGCCCAAAATCCCCACCGCCACCGAAAAAATTGTTAAAATCGGCAACATGACACAGCAAGCTATCACCCTCGGGACTACCAAATAATCAACGGGATTTGTTCTCAACATATACAGGGCGTCTATTTGTTCCGTCACCTGCATTTCTCCTATCTCTGCGGCAAAGGCAGAACCTACTTGTCCCGCCACCACGCCCGCCGTTAAAACTGGTGCTAATTCGCGGCAAAATGCCACTGCAAAAGCACCTCCCACCGCCCCAACCGCCCCAAACCGAATCAATTCTCTCGCGGATTGAACAGTAAAAATCATGCCTGCAAAAAAGGCTATTAGCAGCACGGAGCGCAAAGAATCCAAGCCTACTGTTGTTAAATGTTCCATGATTTTGCGGCGGTCAATTTTGCCTTGGAGTAGGCGCAGCAAGACTTGGCCACCTAGGAACAGCGTCACTAAAAAACGCTGAAACCACCTGTTCTTGAAGGTTTCATCTAAATGTCGATCGCGCTTTTGGTAATTTTTAACCAATGACTGACTGCTGGCGATTAATTGCAAATACGGCGAAGCACTGCCACTACTGAGATTTTCGCCAATTGTACAGCAATTATTGCACAATTTGTCAACATATAGCGGTTATCACAAAAATGAGGTACGTTGTTGGGCTTTAGCCCCCTAAGTTTAGTAGTTATATGAGCTGTCTGTTATACCTCATCTTTTTGAGAAAGGCTATATATTTTTTAAGTCTGCCAGCCCTGCGGTTGGTAACTTATACAAAAGGTATGCAGTTGCACAAAGCGCGCTCTTTATAATATAAGCTAAGAGCGCTGAAGCGCAACTACGTACCAAAGAATTAATTTCTATTGATTACTCGGCAAGCAACAAGTCGATAAACTTATCCAACTCTTCATTATACTTTTGGGCTTGCTCCTTGCCAATTCTTACCAGAGTTGATATTTTATCTGCCGAGGCGTCATCAATCGGCAGCCGCTCTTCGTCACTTAAATCTGGAGAAATTCTCAAATATTGATTGGGTTTGTCAATGGCATCAAAAATTTGGATAATTTGATAATCTATAGTTTCAGCAACTCCCGTCATCATGATATTAATCAAAGGCTGAACCCACTCAATTTTACCCCAATTTTTCACTTCCTCGTAGGGGAATTTTTTCTGAGCTTGTCCCGTCCCCAGCGATAAAATTACCATATCTTTTGCTGTCGGGCCTTTGTCGGAGCGAGTCTCGGGAATTCTTAATTTATTTCTCACTTCGGCATAGGCACAAAGTGCGGGATTGTTGGCGAATACTCCTCCGTCAATTAAAGCATAGGATTCGTTTGTCAAAGAGTAGATTTTGGGAAGTTCAAAGTAAGAGGGAGCAGCAGATGTGGCTCTGGCGATATCTCTGAGAAAATAGTCTGCTGCTGGATATTTTTTAGCATCTATTTGATTGAAAAAATGAGCTTTTCTCCTTTCGACATCGTAACTGGAAATTAAACAAGGTTTCAGGAGTTGGCTGAGTTTGCAATCTTTGAAGTTTTGCCAACAGAATTTTTCTAACGCATCGCTCGGATATTTCTCATCTATCAAACCGTCTAGAGATTCGAGTGTTTTCAAAAATGAACTTTGAAAAAAGTCGATGCCACTATCGATCGAAAAATTAACCGCGTCTTGGGCAGTCCACTGAGGCCTGCTGGAATTTTTTGCATCCGGAAACAAATAGAGACAGGTTAAAATTCCTCCCGCACTCGTGCCGGCGATTAAATCAAAATAGTCAGCTATTCTGGCATCTGAGTTGCCGCTTTTTTGTTGTAGCTTTGACTCTAGGGTGACTCCAATTTGCGCGGGGATAATCCCTCTAATTCCGCCTCCATCTATCGATAAAACTCGGGTATATTTAGCCATGTTTTTGCCTTTTCTCGATATTTGCTAGTTCGTTACCAGAAAGAATTGGTTGAAAGCCCCAAGCCCGGGAGAAATTAAAATCAGACTATTCATTACTCCAATCCTCGGACTTAAGCGTAGAGGTCGCTGTCAACTGTCAACTGTCAACTGTCAACTGAATGAAAGTCCCGGACTAAAAAACTGGTTGGACGCGATATTTAGTGGCAAGCTGCGCCTCTGCACGCCCTAGAAATATTAGATTTTGCGTCCGAGACTGGCCCAATCTAACATCTCAAATTTAAGTTTAATTGGCTGGCTGCGAGGGTGTAGCGAAAAATATATTCTACAATTTCTACATAATTGTAGGCGGCGGCGGTTGAGTCTGCCCAGACTGTGATGCCGTGATCGCGAATTAACAACGCGGGTACAGAGGGTACACAAACGGCGAAATATTCACAAATTTCCTTGGCTATTTTAGGCACTTCTAAATAATTTGCAAATAGGGGTATCGCCACCTGTGGGTTTTCCTCCCACACCCCCAAACCTTTCAGCATTTCGATCGCAGGTAAAGGCACTGAATCATCTGCTGTTAGCCGAGAAACTAAATTTGCCTCGATTGAGTGTACGTGATAGCAAGCTTTAGCGCCTGGAAAACAATCGTAAACGGCTAAGTGAATGCTGGTTTCGGCGGAAGGGCGGCTGTCTGGAACGGGTTGTTCGACGATCGCGCCTTCGGAGCTCATTCTGATAAAATCTGAAGGGGTTAACTGCCCTTTCTGGCGGCCGCTAGCAGTAATCCAAAAACTGCCGTCTGGTAAGCGGGCTGAAAGATTGCCAGCAGTCCCAGCCATCCAACCGCGATCGTAAAAATGTTTGGCTGCTACAATTAAATCCGATCTCACATCCTCACTCATTCTCTACTAATCCTCAGTTTTTTATCTACCTTTTACGTTAATAGGAATTGTGCTGGCATATCTAAGTGCAGGGTGTGCAACGCGCACTTTACCAATAGACAAGATTGCATAAGTCTTCGATCGATCCTTCAACCGCAAATGTCAGACAGATAAACACAGATAAACGCAGATAATTTCAGGGTGTTTTCCGATTTTTGCAATTCAAGTCTAATACACATACCGCAGCCCTATGCCCCATGCCCCATGCCCCATGCCCCATGCCCCATGCCCCATGCCCCATTCCCCATGCCCCATGCCCCATGCCCTATGCCCTATGCCCTGTTTGGCCAATAGTTTAGTTGCAATTCCATTGCTGGGATAAATTTTCCAACACGTCAAAAAAATTATCCCATTTAGTATACGGCTTTTGCTGTTCGTCTAGATATTCGGCAAGCCGATCGCGCGCAAACACCGAGTTCGCCTGCAAAGCCATGTTAAAATCCGTCAGCGAATCTCCGATGGCCACCTGTTCCTGGGCTGGGTGCTGCGCCATCACTCGCACCTTAGATACCAATTCTGTATCTCCTTCAAACTCAGAATTGACTTGCAAGTGAGGGCCGCTAGCGTCCACATCTACAGCATAAATTGCGATCGCCCGGTGTGCCAAATCACCCATAACCGTCTCTACCATAACCCGCAGGCCGCCGGAAACGATCGCAAAATCCACCCTTTGCGCGTCCAAAAAATCCAGCAATTCCACCAATCCCGGCCGCATCAGTTGTCCCCTAGAAAATTCCACAATTTCCCCATAACATTCCGAGGGAATAGACTCTAGTAACTGCCGCACTCCCGAGCGCAAACTGATCCTTCTCGCGTACATTTCCGGCATCAGTTGAGACGACAATTCCGGTGCAAAATGCTTGAGCATTGCCACAAAAGTTTCTTCAACAGTTATCGTGCCGTCAAAGTCGCAGAATACCACCCGTTGCTGATTGTTCGGGATTGGAGATTTTTGCTTGTCCGACATCATTCGCACCATTCGAGAACGAGAAAAGTTTACAAAACTCATCGTACACCGAAGAAGCAAGAAGCAAGAAGAAAACAGCCATACTATAATAGCTAAGTGCTGTTAGCAATCACCCGCAGGATTTTATGCAGATTCTTCGAGATCGTCATCGAGAGAATCGTCGAAATCTTCATCGAGATCGTCTTCGAGATCGTCTTCGAGATCGTCTTCGAGGAATGCTTCTACATCCTGCTTTTGATTTTTTGTCTTTTGGGGAGTAGCCTTAGCAGGCAAACAGATTAAATTATCATCCTCAGTATTAATCAAACCTTTCGATCGCAATTTGCCCATCAGCCGCGTCACCGTTACCCGCGTCGAGCCGATGGCGCTGCCAATTTGAGCGTGAGTCAAGGCCCAAGGCAACCGATAGCCCCGCACCACATCCGGTTCTCCATCACCTACGTAGGGTTCGCCGAACTCTTCGATCAACAAAGTGAGAAAACCCAGCAATCTGTCGATCGTCCGGCGCTGTCCCAAAGTGCTCAGCCAGAGAAGCTTTCGCTGGTGCTGGTAGCGAAACGCATCCAAAATTTCCCGGCGGAAGTGAGGCCAATTATCCAAATCGTGCCAGTACATCCACACTACGTGAGTGTGATCGGCGTGGGCGTAAGCTTGGAGCGTAAAGGGAGACTGAGCAACCAGTTCAAAGGGCTGACCGGCGCCGACGAAGCCCAAAAAAGCTTCTTCTGTAGTTTTGGAAACGGATTTGGACTTTGTTGCAGCGGCGCTAACTTGAGCGCTACCGACGAGCCGCACAGAACCTTTCTGGACTAAATAGAGCAGTCCGGGTCTGGCGGGAATCTTCTCGTCTTTGCTAAAAGTCCGGCAGCGGTAGTGTTCCTGGGCCCAGTCGATAATTCGCTGCCAGGTGATAAACGGTCGATCGATCGTTTCTAGAGGTGTGGAAGTTGATTGCATAAGTGAGGCTCTGGGATATATTTAGTTAGTGAGAAAAACAGCTTTTGCCTGCATTGCGATACTAAGTGAGACAACCAACCCCCCATTGAGCTGACACGCTTCTTAACTGTGCTGACTCTTCTCAGTTTCACCTAAAAACTCAATGTAGCAAAAAGTACATGAAAATGGTAGAATTCGGCAATGAGTCGATCGTAAATTATTGTATATTTACCCCAAAAATCGCTAGAAAGCCCATTCCTTCGATGTGAACTCGCCCGGGCGAGCCGATCGACTACCTTTGACATCAGCAGTTTAACGTACAAAGATAGCGCAAGTGGTAACAGTCTCTAGGCACTTTTACTGCAAGAATAGCCGATATGGATACATTAAATATATCCCAGTGCCCGGAAGTTACAGTGAAGTGTTTTTTGCTCTTAAGGTTTCTCTTCGCGATCGAAGAGCAAGGCACAACGAGCGAAATTCCGTTAAATCGGGCTAAAAATAGGGAGCGGGTGGTGTACGTGTCTGCGATCGCCCTGAAATGGGCTGCAACTTGGGACCAGACACCGCAGGCGATCGCCGCACAGTTGGCCGAAATTCTCAAACCGCTGTGTTGTCCAGATTTCGCCGTTCAAGTCGCACCGTCAGGAATAATTGAGCTAGAGCTGACTGATGCGGGTTTAGCTTTCTGGTTGCAGCGATTAGCTCAAATTCCCCTCCCTGTTCCAGAATATCGCACTTTATCTCCTGTTATATCCGCCGATCGGCTGTTTCCGATTCAGTACAGCCACGCACGCTGCTGTTCCCTGCTGCGAATGGCCGATCGCGATCGGTTAATTGCGATCGCACAGCCGGATGTCACCACAGCGCCGCAAATTTGGTCGCTGGCGGCCCCAAATCCTATTCCTTGGGTTGACGAGGGCGATCGTCGGCTGCTATTAGTAGCTCCAGCAGAACGCAGTTTAATTTCGGAACTGATCGCAGTGCTAGACTGTTTAGCTCCGGTTTTTGAGGCAAATCAACCCGAAAAACCTGTTAATTATTTCAAATTAGCCAATAGTTTGAGCGCTGCATTTCAGACTTTTTACAGCCAGTGCCGAATTTGGGGCGAAGTCAAAACAGAACAGCCAAAACTCGCCCAAGCCCGATTGGGTTTAATATTGGCAACTCAATCCTTGCTGCGGTTTATCCTAGAAGAGCTATTAAATGCCATTGCTCCTATAGAACTTTGATTGCACTCATAAAAAATGTTTGTAGTGAGGACTTTAGTCCTCATAAAAGTTAGGGGACTAAAGTCCTTACTACAAACCATTTGAAAACTAGCGCTACTGCGATCGCCGGATGGACTAGCGCGATTACATCTGCGATTTCCATACTGAATATCTCAAGATCGTGCCTGCATCTAGTTTAAGGCGTTGCAGGCGACAGTTGCTCTTCTTCCAGTTTTGCGAGCGGCAGCGTTACGGTAAATTTACTACCGACATCTTCTTCACTGCTCAACGCAATTTCGCCGCCGTGCAAGTCCACACATTTTTTAACAATGCTCAGCCCCAGTCCTGTACCGGGAATTATACCGACATTTTTCGCACGAAAAAATGAATCAAACAGCCGTTCTTGGTCTGCCAAAGGTATGCCAATTCCGGCATCTTGCACCGAAAAAACAGCCTCGGTTTCAGTTAGTTTTAATTCAAAAACTACTTCGGTATTCGGAGGAGAATACTTAATAGCATTAGACAGCAAATTGCTGAGAATGCGCCGCAGCAAGCTAGCCTCCAAACAGGCAATCGCCGATTGACACTGATTCACAAAAATCAGCGTCACCGGATCGTTTTGAGGTTTCAACTTCAGGCTGTTCTGAAATTCCGATACCAACTCTTTACAAAACTTTGCCAAGTCTAGCGGTAGCAAACAAAGCGCCATTTTTCCTGACTCAGCTCGACCCAGCAGCAGAACATCATTAATCAAGATCACCGTGACTCCCATATTCTTGAGATACTTGCACAAAGCGTGCAAATTATTCACCAAATCTTGCCCGCGCATCGAAATCTGATAGCCATAAATACTGTCAATCATCACAATCCGCGTCTTTTCCTGTTCCACCTCTTGGCGTACCATACTCGCAAACTGATCCGGCGAATACAGCAAAGGTTCCACAGGTATCACCTAAAGACTTCCTTGTGCCATCATCGCCCCAACCGGGATGTTAACCGATTCGCAGCGGCGCAGCAGAGTAGAAATTGACAGCTTGGACTCGATCGATAATCTTTTGTGTAGTCGGTTCTCGTTCCACCTCCGACGGCGAGAAAATGTCGTAGGTTTGAACTTCGGTAAAAAATTCTGAGGAGGGGCTCAAATCGAGGAAGGCCATCGCCTCCATGTCAAAACCGAGAGTTTCGGCATTGGCGCGCAATTGCGCTTCCGGTTCTCCTAAAGTAATAAACAGGGGCGTTTCTCCCACAGCCACACCTGCGGCCAAAAAGTGAAAGCCCAGGGTTAGGAACTGTAACTTAATTTATGGACAAAGCTACCCATCCTTGACTATTTGGGTAGCTTTGTCCGCAACTCGGGCGATCGCACGAGACTATTTGCCCCTGGTT
>NZ_JAEQCT010000193.1:0-4588 GCF_020738205.1 Microcoleus sp. PH2017_24_DOB_U_A | reverse complement strand
CACGATTTCTTTGGTTTTGGGATTGACCACATCTCGGGCCAACACCCGCCCCAGCAGCCGATCTTTCAGGGGGATGAGCACGGTCGCACCGTCGGTCATGGGGCGGACACGAATCCCGCGTTGGGTGCCACAGTCTACTTCGCGCACGATGACATCTTGGGATACATCGACTAACCGACGAGTCAGGTAGCCGGAGTCGGCGGTGCGGAGGGCGGTATCTACTAAGCCTTTGCGCGCTCCGTAGGACGAAATGATGTATTCGGTAACGGTGAGTCCTTCGCGGAAGTTGGTTTTAATTGGCAAGTCGATGATTTCCCCTTGGGGGTCTGCCATCAATCCGCGCATGGCTCGGAAGTTTTTGACTACTTCGTCTTTGAGGTCTTCTGAGGTGCTGTTCCAGGTGTCGATTACTTTTTGGAAGCGTTCGACTTCGGTGATTTCGCCTCTGGTGTATTTTTGTTCGGTGATTCGGATTTCTTCTTCGGCTGCTTCGAGCAGTTGTCGTTTGATTGGCGGTACTTGCAGGTCGTCTACGCTAATTGAAACTCCCGCTCTGGTCGCAAACCGAAAACCCAAGTCTTTGAGTTTGTCGGCCATTTGCGCCGTGCGGGCCGTTCCATAGTTCATGAATGACCAAGAGATTAATTTTTTGAGCTGACCTTTGTCAACAACTCGATTGCGAAAAACAATTTCCTTATTTTCCTTATTTTCTGTCATTTTTCTGCTGTTAGTAATTTAGTCATTGGTCAGAAGTGCGAGCTTAAGAGCTCGCGAACCTTGTCATTAGTCATTGGTCAGAAGTGCGAGCTTAAGAGCTCGCGAACCTTGTCATTAGTCATTGGTCATTGGTCATTGGTAATTAATAGAATTTCAGCAGCCTAACATCGATATTTAGGGTTTGCTTTGTCTACCTTGCCGCTAAGTCGCACCTCATTTTTTTCGCCTTTAGGACTTACCAATTACCAATTACCAGAAAGAATTGGTTGAAAGCCCCAAGTCTTTGAGGGAGAAATTAAAATCAGACTATTCATTACTCCAATCCTCTTCCTTCTAGGTAAAGGTCGCTCTCAAACTGTCAACTGTCAACTGTCAACTGTCAACTGTTGAACAATTACCCAATTCCTAATTGTTAATTACCGATTCGATCGTTTGGTGATAAATAATCCTGCCCGGAGTAGTCCGAATAAACTGATTGATCCTCTTACCCTCTGCATCTTCCCGAACGCGGCGGAACTTGTATTCTTTCGTCACAGTACCGTCAGTCGATCGCTCCACCTTCAGCGGTTCACCTTCGGGTTCTGTGTTTTCGATCGCGCCTTGAAACCTCACCCACACGTAGGAGTGCAAGTCCACGACTCCTTGTTCGTAAGCTACAACCGCATCATTAAGATTAGAGAAGTAATGACCTGCTCCTTTTTGACCGTTAGGATTGTCGGCTGTCAAGTAATAGCAACCGAGCACCATATCTTGAGAAGGAGTGACGATCGGTCTTCCAGTTGCCGGCGACATAATGTTATTAGAAGCCAACATCAGCAAGCGCGCTTCAGCCTGAGATTCCAGAGACAAAGGCACGTGTACCGCCATTTGGTCGCCGTCAAAGTCAGCGTTAAAAGCCGGACAGACTAGCGGGTGAAGCTGAATCGCCCTCCCGTCCACCAAAATCGGCTCAAAGGCTTGAATCCCCAAACGGTGCAGCGTCGGGGCCCGGTTCAGCATGACAGGGTGTCCTTCAATTACCTCTTGCAGCACGTCCCAAACGCTGGGATCGTTGCGTTGAATCAGTTTTTTGGCTGCTTTGATGTTGTTGACGAGTCCTTGGCGGATCAGGCGGTGGATGACGAAGGGCTGGAAAAGCTCGATCGCCATTTCCCTCGGTAAACCGCACTGATGAATCTTCAGTTTCGGCCCCACCACAATTACCGAACGTCCAGAGTAGTCAACCCGTTTACCCAGCAAGTTTTGCCGGAAACGACCTTGTTTCCCTTCAATAATGTCCGACAGCGACTTCAGCGGACGGTTGTTTGCGCCCACCACAGTCCGGCCACGGCGGCCGTTATCAATTAGCGCATCCACAGCCTCTTGTAACATCCGCTTTTCGTTGCGAATGATAATTTCCGGCGCCAGAATTTCTTGCAATCTGGCCAAGCGATTATTGCGGTTAATAACTCTCCGATAAAGGTCATTAAGGTCACTGGTTGCAAAACGTCCACCGTCTAGCTGTACCATCGGCCGCAAGTCTGGGGGAATCACCGGAATCACATTGAGTACCATCCAATCGGGATGAGAACCCGTAGCGATAAAGTTGTCAATTACCCGCAAACGTTTAATTAACTTCGCGCGTTTTTGACCTTTAGCATTAGCAATATCTTCCCGCAGCTTTTCCGCTTCGCTTTCTAGCGGAATATTTTGCAGCAAAACTTGCAAAGCTTCCGCACCAATGCCTACTTCTACGCCTGTCAGCGTGGAATCTTCGCTGTAAAGTTCATCTTCTATTTCCAGCCAAGCATCTTCGGTGAGCAATTGCTTGTATTGGAGCTTTTCAGCATTACCAGCATTCAGCACAACATAGGCATTGAAATAGACAATTTGTTCGACATCTCGCAGGGGCATATCTAACAGAATTGCCATGTAACTGGGGATGCCTTTGAGATACCAAACGTGAGCCACTGGAGCTGCTAATTTGATAAATCCCATGCGGTGGCGGCGGACACGAGATTCAGTGACTTCCACACCGCATCTCTCGCAAACAATGCCTCTATGACGCACTCTTTTGTACTTACCACAATGACATTCCCAATCTTTTGCAGGCCCAAAAATGCGCTCGCAAAACAACCCGTCCATTTCCGGTTTTAATGTTCTGTAATTTATGGTTTCTGGTTTCACGATTTCGCCTGTAAGCTGACCATTGGGTAAAGTTCTCTCTCCCCATTGTCGAATTCTTTCTGGTGAAGCTAACCCAATCTTTACGTAATCAAATCGTTGTTCTATCTTAGCCATTCTAGACTCCAATCGATGATTTACTTGAAATTATTTGCTCTAATTAATCTGTTTTGATTGATTGTTTGCCAATTACATCAATATCAGACTCCTTTATATGTGGCATTAGTTTTAATGTCATAAATGACATTTTTGGACACTCCCAATTCGCGAGAAATTTTAGCAAGAGATTCTCCAGCTTTAATTCTTTCTCGCACATCCTGTGCTTGAGCAAAAGTCAGCTTGCGATCGAGATATCCACCCATACGAGGAATCGGAACCTCTTCGCCTGCTTCCTTCCAAGTGATGTGATACTTAATATTGTGTATAGTTATCGGATTTACGCTGTATGCTTCAGCTAGATCCTTCATTCTTTCTCCTGCTGCTAGTTTTTGCCGGATTTCTCGCACTTTTTCCCAGTCTAATTTGGCATTGGAAAGGGGATGACTTTTTCCTTGGGTGCGTCCTTTTTGGGAAGCATCTAATAAATTCTGAGAACGAGTACCAGCCCAGAGGTGTTCTGGATTAATACAACTGGGAGTATCGCAAGTATGACAAGCATCCATATAAGTTGGAAGTTCACATCCTAATTTCTCTGCTAAAACAGCACGAGTCACTGTTGCCTGTTTCCCATCTTTTGTTAAATACCTGCCATAGCCGGCACCGTCTTTTGCGCCTTGGAAAATTATGCAGCCGTTATCTTGAATTTCTCCTACAAAGCGTGGGGAAACTGTGGTGAAATTATCGGGGATATTTGCCTGAATTATCTTAGTAATAGTTTCATGTTGTACCCCATACTCTTTTGCTAGGTGGTTCTTTGCTGTTCCAGATAAATATTTAGTCTGAATTTCCCGCAGTTGTTGGATAGACAATTTACCACTTCCCGGAATACTTTTGCGTCTGGGAGTTTTGCGATCGCGCCCCATCATCTGTCCGGTATTCTCAGCAGCAGACCCCGCTACGAGATGTTCCGGGTTGATGCAGCTTCGATTGTCGCAGGTGTGGCAAGCAAAATAACTGGAATCGAGGAATCCTGTTATTTTCGATTCGAGGACTAAGCGGTGGACTAATACCGTTTTGCCATCGATCCACTTACGCCCGTAACCGTTACCAAACTTACTGCCTTGCCAATTAATACAGCCTGTCTCCAGGTCTAATTCTCCTTCAATTCCAGGGATAACTGTTACAATAATCATGTCAGCGTCTCTCCTTGTTAGAGCGTTGATTCGCCTCAGCAGTGGTACGAACACTGTTGAGGCATTTTCATTTGAGAGTATCGATTAAAGATTTTAGATTGAATGTTGCCAAAAAATCTAAAATCTTTAATCCCTAATCCTCGTCGAGTTCGTCGCGAGAAAGCGATTCGTAAGTAGGCCTGGAGGGCGATCGCCGCCCACCAGCATCCGCCATCAAATCGACTTCTACGTGCTCGCTGCCTTCGTCGTTCGTATTCACCTTGTGCACGGCAATGTCCAAGCACAAAGACTGCAACTCCCGCATCAGCACCTTAAACGATTCCGGCGTACCGGGGCGCGGGATGGCTTTGCCTTTGACGATCGCATTCAAGGCTTCATTTCTACCCTGCATATCGTCCGACTTGACAGTCAGCAAC
>NZ_JAEQCT010000079.1:347-45706 GCF_020738205.1 Microcoleus sp. PH2017_24_DOB_U_A | reverse complement strand
ATCTTGACTCCAGGCAAGTCTAATAGATAGTCTAAATAAAAGTCCATGACAGTAAATGTATTGTTTGTTACATTATACACCATAAAGTCAGGAGAGCCAGAAATCCTGAAATCCTTGTTCAACAAGGAGTCTCGCAAGACAAAAAGGTTTTTATCTTGTGCCAATCCGATCTGATTGCTATAGGTGGAACAGGCGTCTCGCCTGTCCTTCTTAGGTTCATCAAAAAAAGCCCCTTGACCAAACATCAAAACTTGCATAAATACCCGATCGAACTACAAGAAAACCTGCTCTATGTTGAGGTTTCGGTTCTGCATAGCTCCTTCAAACAGCTCAGTAGAAAGAGCCTGTTCTACCGACCAAACCCCCGGTTTTGTCAGTTTGCCCTCTAACATCAATTGAGCAATGCTGCCAGTACCGATGCCCGTTGCTGTGGCAGCATTCGGGTGTACCGCTGTCGATCGCACTTTTGCGGGTTGACCGTTTTTGATGCCGCTCACTTGCGATCGCACAGCCACGCCCACACCGCTAAAATTATTGGTAACAGCAGTCATCCCGTAGCTGACATAAGACAAAAACTCAATGACTGAATTATTTTTCAGCCAGCTATCCGGCCAGTATTTAGCAACAAACCAGGTAAGGTGATTGTAAAGGTCGGGAGAAGTGCCAAATTTAGTAATAACTGTTTTGACTGGGAAAGTTTCGGGCAAAGTAATTGCTTCCGGCATATCGAACCAGTAAACGCCTGTTTTGCCGTAGGGTGCTGGAAATTCTATCGTTTCGCGATCGGTGTAGGGTTTGATTTGCTGTAGTTTGCCATCAACCAAAACATCAAAAGGAGTTTGCAAACCCAAAAAAGTAGTACGCATGACGGTAACGCCAGCACCCCCAGAACCGCCGACAACATAACTCAAATGAATGTGTTCTGCGGTATCTAACTGCTCCACATCTCGGCGCACCATGCTGTTAGAAACCCCCGGAAAAATGCCCGTATTGATAATCGCTGTCACCCCGGCATTTTTAGCAAGTTCCCGGCAGTCTAAAGCTCTCCGAGTAAAACTGCGACTGTCGCTGACATCGGTATAATTAACACCTGCTTCGATGCAAGTTTTCAGCACGCCCGCATCTCGGTAGTGAAAAGGCCCGGCACAGTGCACGACGAGGTTAGAGGATGAAACCGCTTGGCGCAGAGCAGCACTGTCTGCTAAATCTAAAGCTAAATAGCGCGATCGATCCGACGGCAACTCTGCTGGAAGAGAGCCATTGGGATCGCGTCCGGTAACAGTAACTTCTGCGTCGGTGTGGGTAACAAGGTCTTGAGCAACGCTGTTGCCAATTCGTCCCCGACCGCCGACAATCAAAACTCGGTTTGTCATCGCTCAAAAAAGGGTAACGCTAATATAAGCTTCTCATTATTTGAGGCAGAATTTCCATCTACAAAAAGGAGGATTTATCTATTTTAGTTTTTCTGACTCATCAAAATTATTAGCTTTTTGTCAATTTCCTAATTTGAGAGTTCAGCTCTCGCAGTAATTCCAATTTCCTAAACTCATTCTCAATTGTTGAGACAATCTGAATAGCCTGAGAAAGCAGTTCCGCAGCTTGTGAGACTTGTCCGGTGCGAGACAAATTAGTAGCAATCACTTCTAAACTCGTAATTTTTAGATAAACATTCTCTAGAGAATGAGCTACTTCAACAGCTTCGGCAAACACTTCAGATGCTTTTTCCTGTTGTGCAGATTCCGCATAACTCAAGGCAACGTTTGCCAACGCCTGAGCTTTTTCATGCTTATCGTTAATTGTTCGGGCAATTGTGAATGCTTGGTCAAGCTGCCCCGCTTCAGCTACAGCGATGACATTCCTACCCAACCTGATTGATTGTAGAT
Source organism: Microcoleus sp. PH2017_24_DOB_U_A (assembly GCF_020738205.1). NCBI lineage: Bacteria > Bacillati > Cyanobacteriota > Cyanophyceae > Oscillatoriales > Microcoleaceae > Microcoleus > Microcoleus sp. PH2017_24_DOB_U_A. The sequence continues at coordinate 43,823 of NZ_JAEQCT010000079.1, read as the reverse complement.
AATTCATATCATGTATTGTTTGAGCAAGCTGAACGGCTCGATCGTACTGCTTGGATGCAATCGCGCTTTCAACTTGCCAGCTCAACGCATAGGATGAAAGAGAGTCATCTGTTACCATTTCAGCAATTCTTATAGCTTGCTCGAATTTTCCGGCATCAGCATAATCGCAAGCACTCCAACCTAACATACAATTTCTGTAAGATTCATTTTCTATTGTTTGAATAATCTTTAACACCCGCTCTCGTTCTTCCGCCTTAGCAACAAAGTCAAAAATACATTCTAAAAAAATATCACATACTGAACTATCATTAATTTCATATATAGTCTGAATAACTTGAAAAGCTCGATCAAATTGTCCGATCTCAGCGCAACGATATGCAATTACTGATAATGCCTCGGTTTTGTTGAAATTATCATCTAGGCTGCCAGCAAATTGTATAGCTTGCTCAAATTTTTCTGCTTTAATGTAGCCGTCGGTGATGGCATTGAATGCTTCATATCGATCGTCATTATCTTCCGAGTATTCGATAGTTTCTGTAAGTTGCGTGGCCAGGTCAAATTCCCCAGATTCAGCATAATTTTTTATGATTTTAATCAGAGGAAAGGTTTTCCAATTATCGATTGTTGCCACAATTTTCAGCGCTTCATCAGATTGTCCTGCTTCGGCATATGCACTAGCTATCCCAGCCAGAGCTAATTCTTTCTGTTCGTTATCTATTATTATTTCAGCAATCTGGATTGCTTGCTTAAATTTCCCCGATCGAGCATATTTTTGGGCAAGCCGATTTAACACCAAGGCTTTGTCACAGTCATTTTCTACCAGTTGGGCAATCTCAAAAGCTGTATCTAGCTGTCCTAAATTTTCCTGGACATAGTAGGAAAGATGAGTTAACATCCAAGCTGGCTCTCGATCGTTTTTTATGACCCCAGCAATTCGGACAATCTGAGTCAATATTTCAGCAGCTTTGCTTGCTTGTTTGGCCTGACTGTAGCTGCAAGAAATATCGATCGAAGCCAGAGCTTTATAATAGTTAATTTCTATTGTTTGGGCAATACTGAGAGCTAAGTCAGCTTGTCCCGATGCTGCAACTTGAGACGCGATCGCACTTAACGCACAAGCTTGAAAATCCTCATCTTCTATGCCTCGTGCCACCCGAACAGCAGAACCGTAGTTTTCTACTTGAGCATAGCTGCGGATGAACGCATTTAACACTTGCTGTCTTACAGAAACTGAGCATTGAGGCAAAGCTTTAGGACTGTTATTCGGGAATGTTTGGGCTATCTGAAAAGCTCTCGCAAAATTTTCTTCGGCTTGCTCGATTTGTTCCAATTTGAGATGACTGTCGCCGATTTCAACCAACTCCAGAGCCTGAGAACGATCTTTTAAAAGTTGGGATGACATTACCTGCACTTCCTCTAGATTTGCTAACTACACAAAGTCATAAACTGGGACTTCCAGCGTGCGACTTGGCTGTTTTCCTTTCCAGATGATTTGCTGTAGTCGCTCTACAGTTTCTGGTGAGAAAAAACGCTCTCCTGTTTCTACACACAATCGGGCTGGCACATTTTCAATAATGATAAAATTTCCATCCATTTCAAGAGTATAGTTAACTCTTTGTTCAAGCTCGGGCGACATAACAGCTTACTGATTTTATTTTGATCTAAATTTTATCTAAAACTTAGTATTTAATTATACATAAAATTACCCTATTTTTCAACTAAGCTTACCAAAAGCAGTAAATCAATAAGGGCGGGGAATGCCCGCCCTCTTAGCTTCTAATTATTAATCCGAAACACCGACTTAGCCGTCGATTTCAGAGAATTAGCCGCATCGCTCAAGGTTTGCGCGATCGGCTGCTGCGAGTGCATGAACACGCGAGCAGTATTGCGTCCCGGCATCCCCGAAATCGAGCCGCCGGGGTGCGTGCCGGCACCGGTGAGGAACAAACCGTCGATCGGCGTTTTGTAATTCGCCAACTCGGGTAACGGACGGAAAAATATCATCTGATCCAGCGTCATGTCAACGTGGTAATAATTCCCCTTCAGCGCCCCCAAACGCTCTCCCAATTCCGCCGGACTTTCCACGCGGCGGCCGATAATTGAGTTCTTGATATTGGGTGCGTATTCTGCTAATTTGTCAATGCAGCGATCGGCAACTTTGTTTTTCAGCTCGTCCGTCCAACCCGTACCGTGCTGGCCGGTTCCTTCAGCATTTTCGATTTGGTAAGGAGCAAAAAATTCAATCCAAGCCGTATGGTGTCCGGGGGGAGCCATTGACGGGTCTCGTACCGTCGGAAACACGACATACATCGACGGATCGGAATCGGGGATTTTGCCGATCGCAGGCTGAGTATGAGCAATTTCCACGTGTTTCACCGAATCAGCAATCAAAACAGAACCCATTAAATATTCGTCTTTATGGTTCCAGCGATCGAACTTCGGTACTTCATTGAGAGCTAAATCTATTTTCAGAATTGTCTCATTGTTATTGACAATTTTGCGCTCCAATCTTTCCCGCAAATTCGGATCGGCACTGTCAACATCGCTATCATCCATCAAGTGCAGAAACAAACGCTTCGCATCAATATTAGAAATGACGCCTTTAGTAGCTCGATATTCTGTGCCGCCTGCAACTCTAACACCGACAGCGCGGCCATTATCAACTAATATTTTCTCGACGTGCTGGTCAGTAAGTATAACACCCGCATAGCTTTTCACTAAATTGACCAGCGCTTGCACCAATGCACCCGTTCCTCCGCGCGGCCTCGCCATCCCAGGATTGTGGCGCATTGCCATCATAATTGCGCCTACAGCAATGGTTTTTTGTGAAGGAGGCGCGCCCAACTCTGCGGCCAGTCTTGCCAAAGGTGCTTTCAAAAATTCCTCATCAAACCACTCGTTGAGAATGTCCTCAGCGCTGGTAATCATCGTGCGAATAAAGTCCAGCGTTTTGTCTGGAGAACCAATGACTGAAAATAAGTCTTTGAGTTTAGCAATATCGTAGTTGCCGGCAATATCTATTATAGACTTTGGCGGCGCGTTAAACATCGGAATCATCGCGCTTAAAGCGCGCTGCCAAAAATCTGTATATTCGGCATATTTTTTCGCATCGCGTTCGTTGTAGCGGGCAATTTCTGCACAAGTTTTTTCTACGGAACCGTGCGCCAAGAAATATTTGCCGTCTGGATGCGGACAAAACGCCACTGGATCGCAGTAAAGATATTCTAATCCGTATTTTTCCAGTTCTAACTCTTCTACAACTGGCCCTAAATGGATAAATTCGTGGTCGATCGCGCACAAGTTGAATTTAAAATCTGGTAATTCGGGAATCGCAGCTTCGGTAGTCGCGGCGCCACCGGGAACGGAACGTTTTTCTAACAAAAGAACGGTATATCCGGCTTTGAGGAGATAAGACGCACAGACAAGCCCGTTGTGACCTGCTCCTATGATAATCACGTCATACGTTTGCATAGATGAAGCTTTGGGATAGGATGTTTTTCTCATTTTACAAATGTTAACAACTTTGCGGGCTCTATCAATAGAAATAGATTCATCTTAAGAGATTAGTTTGAGCATCTTACAAAAGATGGAGTTCTTACCTAGTGCTGCTGTGCGATCGCCTTTATTTCTTCTTGAATTTACCAGAAAGAATTGGTTTAAAGCCGCAACCCCGATCGGGATAAATTAAAATCAGACTATTCATTACTCCAATCCTCTTCCTTCCAGGTAGAGGTAGCTGTCAACTGTCAACTGTCAACTGTCAACTGAACGAGCGATCGCCACGCCAATTTGCCCAGCATCATATCACAGAAATTTTCATTTATCGGTATTATATAAAAAATTAACAATCCGTAGGATTTCCCAGATAAACTATTGTTTTGTAAACCAATGAAACAAAGCCACGATCGCCACAGTAAGCTTGATAAAGTTCGGTTAAATCCGAGATAAGTTTCTGCAATGGAGGCCCGGAGTTCGGCATATAAGATGAGCTTTGTGCCCGCCCGATTAACCCTGCTAAATCTAAATCTTGTCTGTTAGCAAATTCGATCGATCGCACATCAGTAAAATCTGCACTCGCAAGCAAAGGTTCGATCGAGCGATCGTGCTTTTGGGCAGGATAGCTCTGGGAAGCGCTCTTAACAATTTGAGTGTAGCCCTCTGTCAGCGCATCCGTGCGATCGCGCAAATTCCAAACTACAGTCAACCTTCCCGATGGCTTGAGAATTCGCCGAAATTCTGGTAAAGTTAAAACAGGATTGAACCAATGGAAAGACTGGAAACACGCGACTAAATCGAGCGATCGGTCAGGCAAATTAGTGGCTTCGGAAGTTCCGTCTCTAAACTCTACCAAAGTATGAGGTGCGGCCGCTTGTCTCATCTCGGCATTGGGTTCGATCGCTAATACTCGAACCTCTCTTTCTGCTAGCAAACGGGAAGAAATTCCTGTACCTGCACCGATATCGGCTGCGGTTAACCGTGAAGGTTCCCCAAGTCCTGCTAAAATCGCATCGATCGCAGCGGCTGGATAACTCGGGCGGTATTTGACATAATCCGTAGCGCGATCGGAAAATCGACCTAGCGGATTCATCTCGTATAACGGCGGTTTGGAGTTATCAGTCATTAGTTATTAGTTATGTATGAGTTATGAGTTATCAGTCATTAGTTATTAGCCATCAGTAATCATACCAAATCCGGGTTTAGAGCGCCGTTTATTTTCTTAGTCCGCGAAGGCGGACTTCGTTTTTGTAGAAGCGATTTTAATCGCCGAATCATAGTTCGATCGTAGCGCGGAACGGGCGATCGGCGAACAATATTAATACTCACCTACAAACTGCTCGTGAACCCACAGGAATTCGCGCCGTCTGTTCTGCACCCGAACTAAGCCACCAAAGCCAGGATCTTTGGCTTTTAGCAGCGCGTGTAATTCTCGCAAAATCGAGCCTTTCGCCATGATTGCTGAGTCGCCCTGTTGCCAATCTGGGATGTCATTTTCGTCAGACAAATTAGTAGCTAAATCGCTACCTTTCAAGGTAGATTCGATGCTTTTTTGTCCTAAATCGAGTTCTTCTTCAATGCCTTTGTAGGTAGCTTCGTCTAGCATGAACTTGGTGGCAGAGGCTGCGACAGGTAAGACTAGACTCAGGGTTCCGGTCAAAATTTTGAGATAGGGGGCTGCTTTGGTAAACCATTGGCGCGATACTTCCAATTCATAAACTCCTTTCTGCTTATCGTGAGGATTTAAGGCGGGAAGCGGTTGACGAGAGTGTTCGCACCAGAGGGTTATTTGCAATTTTGTACTAATCCATTTTGGGCGATTGAAAAACTTGGGATCGACGGGCTTGAAACTAAACAGGCGCGGGCCATCTTTCGCTTCATCGGTGAGCATTTGCATCAGTGACGCAAATTCTTCATCGACTTTACTGAGAATGATTCGCTGATCCTGAGACAATGACTGATATCGTTCTTGATTTCGACTATCGAAAATCACTAAATCTTCGCGGATGATTTTTAGCTCGTCTTTGAACATATTTCGGAACTGCTGAATGCCGATTTCTTGAGATGGGGGTTGAGCAATCGGTGCGTTATTCAGCAAAGAATCGATGTTTTGCCATTTATTACAGAGTGAACATGGATAATCATGACGATTATCTTTTTTGCTTTCAATTAGTTTCTCTACTTCAAATAGCGCGTTTCCAGGCAGATTTTTACCACAAGGCGCAATACAAGGAACCATCACATTACATCGCAATCCTTCCCAGAAATTCTCGACTAGCCATTTAATCTCTGCCGTGAGATAAGACAAGAACCGTTCTGGATAAGCCGCCCGCACGGTGATTTTGACATCCGTATTAATATATTCCAGCAATGCCCGACCGTTGTAGTCGTCGTCAAGCATCAAACCGCGTTGCCAATGGATACTTTGTTCGTAATTGCATCGCCCCAGTGAGTATTTGTGCAAGCGCACAATTAACTGGTAAAACAATCCTTCTGCGACTGCAAGTTGTCCTCGATCGTCCACAATGCGGCAGATTTGCACTTGTTGTCTGTCTCCGGCTTCCGGTTGCTGTCCCCAATTGGGCAATTCCGGGCGTGTATCGGGTACGAGTTGAGCAATCAAACTGGTATTACTGGGTTTAGTTGGATCGAGTACCACGCGGTAGGACAAATCGAAGCGTTCCATCAGCTTGAGAAAGATGGGATGTAGTTCTTTCGGGTAGCCGTTTTCGCCTGGAAACGGGGGATTCCTCCATAATTCACCCAGATGCTCAAAGTCTACTAAACCGTTGCGGCGGCGGGTCGTTTCATCATCAAGTACGAAGCTAATTGCCTTGGCCAACCAGTCGGGTTTGAGGATGACAATATCTCGCAGTATTGGATCGTAATGGTAATGGATGATATGCCCCAAGGTATGGGAAATGCGAAGAAAAAGTTCTGCTTGTTCTTTATCGATTCCGTGTTTAGCGCAGATGGCAATAACTTCATCGTAGGGCAGATAGGCTTTGTCGTTTGTCTGCAAGATTTCCCGCACTCGCTGCCATTTGGCGGGAATCGAACGTCCCATTTCGGGAAGAGAGGCGGCGACATTAGCGATCGCACTTTTTAATTCTGCCACGCCGTTGCAGGAGTTCTGAGTGTCAGGTTTGCTGTCGATATGAAAGAAGCCAAGCACCGTATCGCAGCCGAATCGATCGCAAATTTCCTGTCTGTCAATGTCGGGTTGTCGCTGTCCGGGGCCGCCGTGGGTGGCGACTACTAGCACTTTGGCATCTGGTTCCCGATGCTTGATTAGGGTAATCCACTCTTTGACAAAGCCTTGCTGGGGGCCTTCCCGTGGCTTCCACACCACTAGATACACGGCTGGTGCACTGAAAAACAACTGGTGTGTGGGTCGATAAACCGGTTGACCGCCAAAATCCCAACCATTGAGGGATATTTCTGTGTCGGTTTCAGGATGGGTGACAATGACTGGCTTAATTTCAATGCCGTGAGTGGTGGGACGACTTTCTAGCCATTCGTCTTCTCGTAATGCTCCGAGGAGGCAACTTTTGCCTACCTCGCCTTCGCCGATTAAAATCAGCTTGGCTTCGTTCAGGGTGATTTGTGCTTCTGCCTTTGCTCGTAGGTATTGCAAAAGGGCTTTAGTGCCTTGTTCATAGGCGGCGGCGAGGTCAGAATTGAGAGGGTTGTTGTGGAGGTAGAGCAGTCGCAACTCGGTGAGGAAGACCATCGCTTCTGGTAGTTCCCTCAGTTGGTTACTGGAAAGGTAAAGCCCACGCAACTGGGTGAGGGAGGCGATCGCCTCTGGCAGTTTCGTCAGTTGGTTGTTGTGGAGGTAAAGCTGTTGTAATTCGGTGAGGGAGGCGATTGCCTCTGGCAGTTTTGTCAGTTGGTTGTTGTGAAGGTAAAGCTTTTCCAACTGAGTGAGGGAGGCGATCGCCTCTGGCAGTTTCGTCAGTTCCAGATCGCTAAGATTGAGTGTTTTTGCTCCCTCTCGCCGCGCTTTTCCAATGCGCTGATATGCTTTCCGATCGCCCTCAGTTCCTGACATTGCCAATTCCTTATTTTGATTTTTGTATATAAGTTCGATCATCGCCTTTTGAGATGAAAGGGCGATCTTGAGACATGATTTGATTTTGAATATTCCTTAATCTCACTACAAAATAACACGAATATTTTGGCGATTCGTGAGGTTTGAGTAAGGTTTTTGAATCTCGACGCGCCTAGTCCAAGAAACCGGGTTTCTACGGTAATTTACGCCTCCTCATGAGATTTTACGCAGAAACCCGGTTTCTGAGTCCCACGCGCTGAGTCCGAGAAACCGGGTTTCTACGAGAATTTACGCCTCCTCATGAGATGATCTGAAGAAACCCGGTTTCTGAATCTCGACGCGCCTAGTCCAAGAAACCGGGTTTCTACGACAATTTACGCCTCTTCACGAGATTTTCGCGAGAAACCCGGTTTCTGAGTCCCACGCGCTGAGTCCGAGAAACCGGGTTTCTACGAGAATTTTCGTATCTTCACGAGATTTTTCATAGAAACCCGGTTTCTGAGTTCCCGCGCTGAGCCCAAGAAACCGGGTTTCTGTGAGAATTTACGCCTCTTCACCAGATTTTTCGTAGAAACCCGGTTTCTGAGTTCCACGCGCTTAGTCCAAGAAACCGGGTTTCTGCGATAATTTAAACAACCTCACCAGATTTTTCGTAGAAACCCGGTTTCTGAGCCTCCCAGTTTCTGACTCCGGCTAGCCACTCACCTACCTTCTGATATGCCACGTCGCCAAGTTATCTTGCAAGCGGGTAATTACTACCATGTTTATAACCGAGGTAATAACCGTCAGTTGATATTTTTTGAACGAGAAAACTATATTTATTTTTTACGCCAATTAAGAAACCATCTGATTACTCATGGTGTCGATATTCTTGCTTATTGTTTGATACCGAACCACTATCATTTATTAGTTCACCTGAACACCAATCGTTTTTCCAACCTGATGCAGGCATTTACTCTGTCTTATACTAAGGCTATTAATAAACGCTATCAAAGAGTTGGTTCACTTTTTCAGGGACGGTTTGAGGCGATTCATGTGGGAGCATCTCAATTTTGTAAAAAGCATTTTTTTTATTATAGTGCTGTCCCCGCTCGCGTATTGTACAACTCGCGAGCGGGGACAGCACTATCTATATATAGCCTTTCTCAAAAAGATGAGGTATAACTGACAGCCCACACAACCCTTAAACCAAGAGGGCCCAAGCCCAACAACATCCGCGAATCTTTCTGAGAACCGCTATAAATGAAAAACTGAGATGCTCCCAGTTTCGATGGATCTGTTTGGGTTGCCCCTTTTGCTGCTGTTTTTCACGATTAATTGACCCGCCCAAAAACGGAAGTCCCCGCAGGGCTGTCGTGGGTATCCCAAGATTTTAGACCTTAGTTAGACCTCGCAGATTTATCTGTGGAGTAAATCTAAAATCTAAAACTGGTTCGATCGCGAAGTCGAAGAATCTAAAATCTAAAATCTAAAATCGACTGACGAGGTTTAAAGCAATCGAATCTACTTCGATCGCAAATTCTGACAAACAAAACCAAGCTAACACCAGCGATACCGAACGCTGGGCTTCGTTAATTGGTGGGCGAGCGCTGGTGCTGTTTGGTTTGTCGCAGCGTTCACTCAGAGGTGCTTTGCTGGCGGTTGCGGGCGGCAGTTTGGCGGCGCGCGGACTCGGGGTTGTGGAGGGTTTGCAGTCGGCTGCGGATGCGAATCAAAGGTAAAAGTGGCGATCGAATACAACCCTCCGGGCGGTGCGATCGGTGCGGGCGCTGCTAAACTATTTGGGGAAGATCCAGAACAGCAAATTGCTGACGATTTGCGCCACTTTAAGCAGTTTATGGAAGCTGGGGAAATAGCTACGACGGAAGGTCAATCTTCGGGCCGCAAGTTATAATTGCGATCGTGACATAAAGGTACGTTGTTGCGCTTGGGCGCTATGCTAGATCTATGAAAGAGCGCTGAAGCGCAACAACGTACCTAAAGATCGATTCCCAGAAGAGTGCCTGTTGTGTTTATGACTAAAGTTCTTACTACGAACCTTTGAGTTTGTGTTACTTAAAATATTTGTTTGTTAGATTATTAACTGATGCCACCTGAAGTGATTTTTGGAAATGCGGGTGCTGAAGGTGCAAGTCGCGGCGGTTGGTTTGCGGGTCACTTTATAATGCCCGAAGATGACGCGCGATCGACTTCTGCGTTAGAGGTAAAATGGGGCGTTCACTCGGCCGGAGATTGCAGGACTCAGTGGGCGGTAAATGCGGCAGCAACTACGCTTTCTATTCTGGTAAAAGGGCGGTTTCGCTTGCAATTTCCTTCGCAAGAAATCTTGCTGTGTTGTGAAGGAGATTATGCTCTCTGGCTGCCGGGAGTGCCTCATTATTGGTCGGCCGAGGAGGATTCGGTTATCGTGACTGTGCGGTGGCCTTCGGTGTCGGGAGATAGTTCTGCGATTAAGAATTAACTTGAACTTCGGGAACTAAAACGCGACCATTATAACCCGCGCGGTGGTAACGATCGATCGCCTCTGATGCAATAACATCGGCTTTCCCACTCTTAACCAGTGCAACACAAGCACCGCCAAAACCTCCGCCCGTCAGCCTCGCGCCGAAGACTCCGGGGATTGACTGCAAGATTGCCGCCAAGGCATCTACTGCAACCACCGAAACTTCGTAGTCGTCGCGCAAACTCGCATGGGAAGCATTCATTAAATCGCCGAAACGTTCGGCTGGCAAAGATTTTACAGCTTGCAGCACGCGGTTGTTTTCGGTGACTACGTGGCGCGATCGCCTTTTTAGGGGTTCTGGCAATACTTCCACTGCTTTGGGATCGCTGATATCCCTAAGGGCTTTAACTCCCAATATCCGGGCGGATTCTTCGCACTCAGCACGCCGCTGGTTGTAGCCACTTCCGGCTGCTAGGTTGTGGCTTTCACCGCTGTCAATGACTAAAATTTCTGTGCCTGTGGGAAAAGGTAGCGCGCGGTATTCGAGGCTGCGGGTGTCGATAAATAGCATCGTGTTGGTGTCTGCTAAACTCGACGCCATTTGATCCATGATGCCACAGTTCACCCCGGCATACCGGATTTCGGTTAGCTGTCCGATTTGAGCCAGCCGCACGTCGTCTAGGGGGAGGTTCAGCAGCGCGCGGATTGCTCTGAGGGTGGCTATTTCTAAAGCCGCGCTGCTGGACAAACCGGCGCCGATCGGCACATCGGAGGTAATGTAGAGATTTATTGGTGGTATTTTGTACCCTTCTTTTTCTAAAAGTCTGATGCAGCCACAGATATAACTGACGAATTTTTGCGGTATGGTATCGTCGTCTGAAAAATTTATGAGTTCGTCATATTCGGCTGAATAAAAATGGTGTCGGGTATCGCTGCTGAAGCCAATTTGTACTGTTGTGCGCTGCCCAATCGCAGTCGGAAGTACAAATCCATCGTTGTAGTCTGTGTGTTCGCCCAGCATATTTACTCTTCCGGGCGCGCTGGCTTGGGTTTGGGGTAATGTACCAAATACTCGTTGGAATTTCATTTTTGGGGAATTGGTAATTGGTAATTGGTAATTGGTAATTGGTAATTGGTAATTGGTAATTGGTAATTGGTAATTGGTAATTGGGAAGAAATAAACTTATTTTTTATCGTTAATTATTTTATGATGCCCAAGTTTTTTGCTGAATTCAACCCCTGTTTACAAAAATAAACATAACTTTAGCTTGGGAAAAAATATGGGGTTGTGATAGAATGGCAGGCTAAGATTTCTCGAAGAATTCAAAAAATGCGATCGACCAGACCCCGGAAACAGTTTGCTCAACATTGGCTCAAAAGCGAGAAAGCCTTAGATAAGATTGTCAAAGCGGCGAGTTTGTCGGGCGATCGCGTCCTGGAAATCGGGCCGGGCACTGGGATTCTGACTCGACCCTTGCTTGCTGCGGCTGAGTCTGTTGTTGCGGTGGAGATCGATCGAGATTTGTGCCTAAAACTCGCCAAGCAACTAGGCAAAAACGACAACTTTTTACTGCTACAAGGCGATTTTCTGGAAATGGATTTAGAGGCTGAACTAATCGCCTTTCCCAAATTCCAAGATCCCAATAAAGTTGTTGCCAACATTCCCTACAATATCACCGGCCCCATCCTGCAAAAACTGCTGGGAACGATATCTGTGCCGGTTGCGAAACCCTTCGATGCGATCGTCCTGTTGGTGCAGAAAGAAGTAGCCCAAAGGCTTTACGCTAAACCTGGTTCGACAGCTTTTGGCGCTTTGTCGGTGCGGGTGCAGTATTTAGCAGAATGCGAGTTAATTTGCGATGTGCCGTCTAGAGACTTTTATCCGCCGCCAAAAGTCGATTCCGCCGTGGTGCGGCTGCTGCCCCGAGTGATAGAAACGCCAGCAGTTAATCCGCGTTATTTAGAGACTTTAGTCAAGTTAGGATTTGGCAGCAAGCGCAAGATGCTGCGTAATAATTTAAAAGGATCTGTGGATTTAGATAAACTCGTTCAATTGTTAGAAAAGTTACAGATCAATCCTCAATCTCGCGCTGAAGATTTAAGCGTGGCGCAATGGGTAAATTTGAGCAATAATTTGTTTTCCGATGACTAGAATCCTTGCACTCCCAAGCTTTCTTATCTGGAAATAATCTGCGTTGCATCGTCGGTTGCATCTGTGGTTCGCCTATCAATCAAAGATTTATGCAATAAGTTTACTGATAACTGATGATTAATAACGTTCGCGAACTCTTGTTTACTCGCAAAACATGACTGATGAATAATGACTAATGACTTTCGCGTTTGGAAATAAAGTAAAGCAGTGTAATCGGGAGCGAGAAATAGGCGATCGCAATTATTGAATCTGAGGCTACGTGCAGCCAGACTAACTTGGTCTGCCATCGATAACAGCGCCCGTGGGGAATAAATGACCCCGAACTAAAAAAAGTTTTCCACATTTCCTGCATAATATTTCCTTTGAGTTGTGAGAAAATGTAGTCTGACTGGTGTCAATTAATTTCTTCAACCAGGGGTTTCTTTCACCCGCGGCTTAATCACCTATGCGTTCATATTCTCTGCTAGCTTCAGCAAAAATCAATCTGTATTTGGAGATAATAGGCGATCGCCCCGACGGATATCACGAACTGGCGATGGTGCTTCAAAGCATAGATTTGGCCGATCGAATTGACTTGCGCGCGATCGGAACGGACACGATCCGCGTGCGCTGCGATCACCCCCAAGTCCCGCCGGACAAGAATAATCTGGCTTATCGCGCGGCGGATTTGTTGGCGCAGCAATTTCCAGATGCTTTGGCGAAATACGGCGGAGTCGAGATTGCCATTCACAAGCAGATTCCGGTGGCCGCGGGGCTCGCCGGCGGTTCTGCAAATGCTGCCGCAGTTTTAGTCGGGATGGACTTGCTGTGGCAATTGGGACTCACTCAATCGGAGTTGCAAGAGTTGGGGGGAACTCTGGGTTCTGATGTGCCTTTTTGCATTGGAGGAGGTACGGCTCTGGCAACAGGTCGTGGGGATAAACTCTCTCCCCTGCCTGATTTGGGAGGTTTTTGTGTGGTGCTGGCGAAGTTTCGCAATCTCAGTATTTCTACTGCATGGTCGTATCAAACTTATCGCAAACAGTTCAGTAGTTCCTATTGTGCACCAGAAGATTTGGAATGTCGCCGCCAAAGGCTACATTCAGGGCCGATGGTGGGGGCGATCGCCCAAAAAGATCGATCGAAAATTGGTCAATTGCTGCACAACGATTTAGAAAAAGTTGCTTTACCCGTGTACCCGCAGGTGTTGCAATTGCGGGAGGCTTTTGAGTCGGCGGGGGTTTTGGGCGCGATGATGTCCGGTTCCGGGCCGACGGTGTTTGCGCTGTGTGAGTCTCCAGAGCAGGCTCAGCAGGTTCTGGAACGGGTGAAAAGTGCGATCGCTTCTCCCGATTTGGATTTTTGGGTAGCAAAGTTTAGCAATACTGGGATTCGGATTTTTTCGGAAGGAAATGATACGAAACCGCCGATTGTGAGGGTGTAACTCGCTGTCGGGTGCGATCGCGATCGTCGGTTAAATGTCAGTGGGGGCGATCCTCTCCGAGGGCTGCGCTAACGGCAAAAATGAATCTAACTTTGCGCGGAGTCTATTAAGATCGCAGAACTGATAAAATGACATGAAACACCGATTTTAGTTTTGGTAAATTAACCAGAAATCTAAAATCTAAAATCTAAAATCTAAAATCGCCATGGCTGATTTAACTAATCCAAATTCCACTTCTGAACCTCTAAGTTCGGCGCGGGATGCAACGCCTGCATCTCCCAAGCAGCCGACTGTTTTGCGGTGCGTGATTGGTTCGCTGATCGCGAGTGTGTTCGCTTTTGGTTTGTATTCGCTAACTATGTCGATCGCTCTAAATTTTGCTAGCAAGCCGCTGCATTCCACCAATATTACTGTGCTTAAAATTAGTGTCGCCGTGCGAACTTTAGTCGTGGGGATGGTGGCTTTAGGTACGGGCGTTTTTGGGCTGGCGGCAGTCGGCTTAATGCTGCTGGGTTTGCAAATTGGGATTCAAAAGTTGGTGAAGAAACCTGCTGGTTGAAACTATCAGACTACAGAAAATCTAGCCTGCAAGCTGAATACTTAATAGTAAGATCGAAGCAATGGAAGTATTTACGATCGGACACTCCAATCACAGTATTGAAGCGTTTATTTTGTTATTGGAACAACACGGAATTACAGCGGTTGCGGACGTGCGATCGCATCCTTTCAGCCGCTATTTACCTCATTTTAATAAATCAGAAATTACAGCTTCTCTGTCTGCTGCGGGCATTCAATATGTTTTTTTGGGGCAAGAATTGGGTGCGAGGCCGGAAGACTTAAGCTGTTACGATACTAGCGGTAAAGCTTTGTACGATCGCATAGCAGCGACTCCTCTATTTGCCTCAGGAATTCAACGCTTGCTCAAAGGCGCCACCAATTATAAAATCAGTTTAATGTGTGCGGAAAAAGACCCGATTACTTGTCACCGCACTATTTTAGTTTGCCACAAACTCAAAGAATTTAATTTGCAAATAAATCATATTCTGTCCGATGGCAGTTTAGAATCGCATCAGGATGTAGAAGCAAGACTTTTGAGCAAGTTTAACAAAGGTAAAAAAAATAATCAGCCAATTCAGTTAAGCTTGTTTGAATTAGAACCTCAAGTTAAAGATGAAATAGTTGATTTAGAAACAGCTTATTATCGTTATGGATTGGAAATCGCTTATGTCACCAAAGAAAGCAATTAATTTATTTACAATTGGTTTTACTCAAAAAAGCGCCGAGCAATTTTTTGATACTTTGATAAAAGCCGGAGTCCGCAGGGTGATAGATACGCGGCTGAATAATGTGTCCCAGTTAGCTGGTTTTGCTAAGCGGAAAGATTTAGAGTATTTTTTGCGGACAATTGGTAATATTAAGTATGTGCATATTCTGGATTTAGCGCCGACTCAAGATATTCTGGATGATTATAAAAAGAAAAAGGGAGATTGGGATGTTTATGAACAGCAGTTTTTGCAGTTGATTCGCGATCGACAAATTGAGCAAAAAATTTCGCCGGATATTCTAGACTGCGGGTGTCTGCTTTGTAGCGAACCACAGCCTCACAACTGTCACCGCCGTTTAGTTGCTGAATATCTCAACGATAAGTGGCAAAATGTCAAAATTAGTCATCTTTGAATTGCATAGCTGGCGGGGAGTGTACGCCATAAATACAGGAATCAATCTAAAATCTAACATCTAAAATCGAATGACTCGGATAATTTGCCTTGCTAATTCCTGGAAACGAGGTGACAGGTGCATCGCTGGAATTAATGAAATTAATGGTAACTGGGTACGTCCAATTTCCGACTTACCAGACGGCCAGATTCCTAAAGAAATACGGCAGATAAATAGACTGGAACCGGCATTATTAGATGTTATAGACATTCCTTTGGCAAATACGGGGCCGGATTTTGGTTTTGAGTGTGAAAATCTGTCTATTATTCCGGGAAAATGGCAGCACGTCGGGAAGGTTTCTTCTGCATATTTACTGAAATATTTCCGCGATCGGGCATATATTTTGCATAATGATTTGCGATTTGTGACAGTAGATTATATGCAGTCTTTGCCAAGGGAAGAGCGCATTACTTTACAATTAATAAAAGCAGTAAAATTTACCGTAAGAATGGTCGGCAAAAGATTTGAAAGTGGGAATAAATGGGAAGGATCTATTGTAACTGCATACAATCAAAAATTGACGGCAACAATTACCGATCCGGTGTTTACTAGAAGGTTGGATTTGGGTTATCGCCCGGAAAAAGCTTGTTTGCTAACCATCAGTTTAAGTATGCCTTGGCGGCCTGATGATTGGGAAGGAGACGATCCTTGTTGGAAGTTGATTGCGGGTGTGATTGAGTTGGAGGAAGATATTATTTATTATTGATTAGCAATACGAAGGACAGTTTTAGATCTAATCTAGTATCTCAAACCTCTTTAAGTCTCGCCCGCTCGTTTCAAAAAATCATTAAAAATGCCAGGGCTTACTCGCGATACGCTTACAGAGTCGTTAAAAAACTGTCCGAAGTATTGGATTAGCTGGTGTTTTGATTGAAATGGCGATCGATTATTGATTTTTGATTAATTTTAGCAACAACTCTTGACATCGCATACATTTGAAATTATGGTAGGGCGATCGGCGCGCACCATAGGTTTAGAGATTTTGTTCGAGATTTAACATTCTTCGTGCTATAATTCTGCGGGACTGTAGCAGAAAGGGGTGCTTTTTCATGAAAGCAGAATTTTATTATGACTGTCACAGATATATTTGCAGCTTAGTTCAAGTTGATTTTGTCAAAGAATTAAAAATTAAAAATCATCAAGGTTTTGTGTTGGCTGTTAAGCAAGGAGAAAAGATTGGACTTTTGGGGAAAAGTCGCCATAATGCTAAACAAGTTGATGTGTCTAAGCCGCATTTTTATAATGTAATTAAAGCAGCAATGAGCGCTTTGGAATTAGAAACTAGAAATGAAGTCATATTAGAGAGAAATCGAACTATTGCTGATGGGGAAGAAATGATTCAGCAGCAAAACCGAGAAATTCGCGTTTTGAATGAACAGCTTAGAATTCAATCGACTCAGATTGAGCATTTGTCAAGGGAAAACCAGCAGTTATCGGTGCAGCTAGTAGAGAAGGAAATTAGAGAAACTCAAATTAGTCAAGAAATTGAGGAAGATTTAGCGGCGGAAATTGACGATTGGGTTGGAGAATCTGAAATTAGTGAAGAAATCGATGAATTGCCGATTTTAGATTCTGGATTTGGATTGGAGTTAATCGAACATCAGCAGGATTTGCAGGATGTTGAGAAAGCTGAAGAAATCAGCGGAGGCGAGGTTGAAGTTTTGGATTTAGAAATTGTAGAACAAGTGGATGTTCCAGCCGACAATGAAATTAAGCACCTGGCTAAAAGAGGTTCACAGAGAAAGATGCGAAAGAAATAATCAAAAAATTTAATATTTTTTAAGACTCACAGGTTTGTAGTGAGGACTTCAGTCCTTCTTAAAGGTTCGTAGTGAGGACTTCAGTCCTTGGATTGGATGCGGACTGAAGTCCTGGCTACGAACCAATTATAGGGTGCATCGGGTTTTTCAAGAGGGCGAAGCATGACCGTATATGAGTTATTAGTTATAATCTCATATTGACTGCGGTCATGCTTCGCCCCTACAATCATATTTACCAAACTCAGATCCACCCCAATTATATTTTATTATGGGTTGGAATTTTACATTTATTATAGGTTGGAATTTTGCAAAATTTCTCTAATTCTTGTCCGAAATAGACGCACGGCCGATCTTTGTCCGATCGCCCTGCTTTGTTCGATAAATCCTGGTATTTCTGCGATCGGCAAAAATGGAAAAGCTACACTTTGACCAACACTCTCGTATTTGTCATCGACAAGTTGATAAACTTCTAGAGTTTGGCGGCGGTATCTCCAAATTTCTGGAACGCCCAAAGCTGCATAAATTGCGAATTTGTTTAGAGAAGAATTGGTGTAATCCGACTCGACAGCCAAATCCGGCGGCGGATCGGTTTCCAAGTCAATATCTCTGCTTCTTACTAAAGCTTCATTCTGGATGTAGAAACAGGTATCTGGTTCGATCGCGCGACTTAAATCTTCTCGTTTAAGCAGCAGAGATCGGAGTTTCATTACCTCAATTTCTAGCTCATCTGCTAGGGCTTCAATAAAACTTTCTAACATCCCTGTAGGCATTTCATGTTCTTGGTAGGGCATTCTGATTTCTAATACTCCATTGTCATAGGCAATTCTCCACGCACGATCGTCTCCAACATCAGCAAGCAACGCTTGAAAAGTTTGCCAGCTAACGCCTTTCAAAACAACTTTTGACTCTCGGATAATTTGCTCTTGTACGGGAGGAGACGGGGTTATTGTTTGCGGATTCATATTGCGAGTCCTCTGTATTGGTTTTGCGATCGAAGGTGAACAAACTTATAGCAGTTATAAACAGCCGTGTTAGGAAAGAAGTGTTGTTTAGTATTTTGTCCGGTGCGTCGCTATGAGATTGTCGATCTGATGCGAGGTATTTCAATGGCGACACACCCTACTAATAGTCAGGTGCGTCGCTATGAGATTGTCGATCTGATGCGAGGTATTTCAATGGCGACACACCCTACTAATAGTATTATGATAGCATTTTTAGTCGGGATTTCTCGGCGATTAGGTACTCCGGTACCCAAAAACGATCGATCGACATGAGAATAGCTACAGACATGAAAATATCAATATTTTCTCCCATTTCCTCAGTGGGCAATAAGCCAAATAATTCGTCGAATTCCTTGACATCTGCTAAAATATTATCAAAGTCTTCTACAAGTTCGTCCGGGTAAATGCAGTGGATTCCTCTCTCATCTTCATAATATGCTTCTTCGTCAGGAAAGAATTGTGAGGGTTTGAGTTCTTCCATGAGATAATCTATCTTGTGAAACTCTGCTTCGGGAACGATCGCAGCTAGATCCTTCCCTGCTTGCTGTAAAATAAAACGATCGCCCTTTTGCATCACTCGTTTCACGATCGCGATCGCATTTTCGCAAAATTCCTCAACAGTTAAGCGAAAAAACCCCTCAGAGTCGATCGCCAGTTTAGCCCCCACAGCCGCGCCCACAGCAGAATTTTGACAATTATCCAGGGCGATCGGTAAGATCGTAGGTGCGATCGAACTACCGTCAGCAGCATTAAATCCTTCAGTCATCAGTCGTTCCCCAACATACGCATAATTGTTGACAATATTGCACAATAGATAAAATTGTAAATATATAGCACCTACGTCTTTTTACCGCTGATGAATAGCAAATTTCTCGATCGACTCCACCACCCCTCGCGCCCAGTCATCGTCTTCGACGGCGCCATGGGAACCAACCTGCAAGTCCAAAACCTCACCGCAGAAGACTTCGGCGGTAAAGAATACGAAGGCTGTAACGAATATCTCGTGCACACCAAGCCGGAAGCCGTCGCCATCGTGCACCGAGGATTCCTCGAAGCAGGCGCCGATGTCATCGAAACAGACACCTTCGGCGCTGCTTCCATCGTGCTCGCGGAGTACGATTTAGCCGACAAAGCCTATTATCTCAACAAAACTGCCGCGGAACTTGCCAAGGGTATCGCGGCGGAATTTGACACGCCCGAAAAACCGAGATTTGTCGCAGGATCGATCGGCCCGGGTACCAAATTGCCAACCTTAGGACACATCGATTTTGACACGCTAACCGCCGCTTTTACCGAACAAGCCGAAGGACTTTATGACGGCGGCGTTGACTTATTTATAGTCGAAACTTGTCAAGACGTGCTGCAAATTAAATCAGCATTAAATGCCATTGAAGAAGTATTTAAGAAAAAAGGTGCGCGGATTCCGCTGATGGTATCAGTCACAATGGAAGCCACCGGCACAATGTTAGTCGGTTCCGACATCAGCGCCGCTTTAGCTATTTTGCAGCCGTATCCCATAGATATTTTAGGATTAAACTGTGCCACCGGGCCCGATCGCATGGCGGAACACGTCAAATATCTATCCGAACATTCGCCCTTCGTGGTTTCCTGCGTACCAAACGCTGGTTTACCCGAAAACATTGGCGGCCACGCACACTACAAACTGACGCCGATTGAATTAAAAATGGCCTTGATGCGCTTCGTCGAAGACTTAGGCGTGCAAGTCATCGGCGGCTGCTGCGGTACTCGCTACGATCACATCCGCGAACTGTCAGAAATTGGCACAACTCTTAAACCCAAAATTCGAGAAATTACTTGGGAACCAGCCGCTGCTTCAATTTATAGCGCCCAACCCTACGAACAAGAAAATTCCTTCTTAATTGTCGGGGAAAAACTCAACGCTAGCGGTTCCAAAAAATGCCGCGATTTGCTAAACGCCGAAGACTGGGACGGTTTAGTAGCAATGGCTAGAGAACAAGTGCGAGAAGGCGCGCACGTTCTCGATGTCAACGTCGATTATGTCGGGCGCGACGGCGTGCGCGATATGAAAGAATTAGTATCCCGGGTTGTGACTAATGCAACTCTGCCTTTAATGCTGGATTCCACCGAGTGGGAAAAGATGGAAGCTGGTTTGAAAGTTGCGGGCGGCAAATGTTTGCTGAATTCTACTAACTACGAAGACGGAGAACCGCGTTTTTATCAAGTTTTGGAGTTGGCGAAAAAGTACGGCGCAGGGATTGTGATCGGAACGATTGATGAAGATGGGATGGCGCGCACTGCTGATCAGAAATTTGCGATCGCCCAACGCGCCTATAACGCCGCCGTCGCCTATGGAATTCCCGCCTCAGAACTCTTTTTTGACACCCTGGCTTTGCCGATTTCTACCGGAATTGAAGAAGACCGAAAAAACGGCAAAGCTACCATCGAATCTATCCGCCGCATCCGCCAAGAATTGCCGGGATGTCACGTGATTTTGGGAGTTTCTAACATTTCCTTCGGCTTGAATCCGGCGGCGCGCCAAGTTTTGAATTCCATGTTTTTGCACGAAGCGATGCAGGCGGGGATGGATTCGGCAATTATCAGCGCCAATAAGATTTTGCCGATCGCCAAAATCGACCCCAAACACCAGGAAATCTGCCGCAAACTGATCTACGACGAACGGGAGTTCGACGGCGATATTTGCATTTACGACCCCTTGGGCGACCTAACAACGGTGTTTGCGGGCAAAACTACCAAGCGCGATCGTACCCAAGACGAAAACCTCCCCGTCGAAGAACGATTGAAACGCCACATCATCGACGGCGAACGCATCGGGCTCGACATCCAACTCGCCAAAGCCTTAGAAACCTATCCGCCGCTGCAAATTATCAATACCTTCTTGTTAGATGGGATGAAAGTAGTCGGAGAATTGTTCGGATCGGGACAAATGCAGCTACCATTTGTATTGCAATCAGCCGAAACCATGAAAGCGGCAGTTGCTTATTTAGAACCGTACATGGAAAAGTCCGAATCAGGGGACAATGCTAAAGGCACATTTATCATTGCGACTGTCAAAGGCGACGTTCACGACATCGGCAAAAACTTGGTTGATATTATCCTATCAAACAACGGCTACCGAGTGATTAATTTGGGAATTAAACAGCCAGTTGATAATATCATCGAAGCCTACGAAAAGCACAAAGCCGATTGTATTGCGATGAGTGGCTTGCTGGTAAAATCCACCGCATTTATGAAAGAAAATTTGGAGGTATTCAACCAGAGAGGCATTACCGTTCCAGTGATTTTGGGCGGTGCAGCTTTGACTCCCAAGTTTGTCCATGAAGATTGCCAAAATACTTATAACGGTAAAGTTGTTTACGGCAAAGATGCGTTTTCTGACTTGAACTTTATGGAGAAACTGATGCCAGCCAAATCTGCTGGAAACTGGGAAGATTTGGCTGGATTTTTAGATGAAGTTGGGAGTGAGAATGGGGCGGTGAAAGCAGCTAAAACTTCGGCAGAAACTGCGGTTGAGGATGCGAAGAAGGCAGACACTCCGGTGATTGTTGATACCAAGCGTTCCGAAGCAGTTGATGCAAATATCGATCGCCCGAATCCTCCTTTCTGGGGTACAAAACTGTTATCGCCCGAAGAAATCCCCTTTGAAGAGCTTTTCTGGCACTTAGATTTGCAAGCCTTAGTTGCTGGACAGTGGCAATTCCGCAAGCCAAAAGACCAATCGCGGGAAGAATACGATGCTTTCTTAGCTGAGACAGTTTATCCAATCTTGGAAGAATGGAAACACAAAATTATCACCGAAAAGTTACTGCACCCGCAAGCAATTTACGGGTATTTCCCCTGTCAAGCTGAGGGAAATTCCTTGTATCTGTATGACCCAGAAATTATGAAGGGCGGGCAAGATGCCCACCCCACAGCAGAAAATAGTGGCACAGGCATCTTGCCTGTGAATGCCAATAGTGGCACAGGCATCTTGCCTGTGACAACATTGACATTTCCCCGGCAAAAATCGGCGCGCCGGCTGTGCATTGCCGACTTCTTCGCGCCGAAAGAATCGGGTAAAATCGATGTATTTCCGATGCAAGTAGCGACGGTGGGAGAAGTTGCTACGGAGTACGCACAAAAGCTATTTGCTAACAATCAATACACCGATTATCTCTACTTCCACGGATTGGCGGTACAGACGGCGGAAGCAGTAGCCGAATGGACTCACGCGCGGATTCGCCGGGAATTGGGTTTTGCTAGCGAGGAACCGGATAATATTCGGGATATGCTGGCGCAGCGATATCGCGGTTCGCGCTACAGTTTCGGCTATCCTGCTTGTCCGAATATGGCGGATCAGTACAAGCAATTGGATTTGCTAAAGTGCGATCGTATAAACCTGTATATGGATGAAAGCGAACAACTTTATCCGGAACAGTCAACCACTGCAATTATCACCTATCACCCAGCCGCTAAATACTTCACAGCTTAATTTATTAGTGCGCGCGGAGTACCATTAGTGTCAACTTAACGTCAAATGTACTATCGATTTACTGTTTGACGACTAGGCCCAGATCTCCCTGGCACCCCCCTTAAAAAGGGGGGAACCGGAAGATATCAAAGTCCCCCTTTTTAAGGGGGATTTAGGGGGATCTAGACTCAGCAAAAAGCGCATTATACAAATAAAACTCGGCGGTTGAAACCGCTAGTACACAAACAAAGTCCGCCTTCGCGGACTGAAGAATACACAAATTCACCCAATAAAAAAGCACCTTGAAAAAGTGCTTTCATGAACCGGAAGTTTGATTGTCCCACCAAACTTTTACAAGTGATTCCGGGGAGTGCGGGCGCCGGCAGATGCTCCGGCCATTGAAGCAACCAAACCCAATAATGAGCCGAACAAAAATGACCAACCAGCTTTAGCGGCATTTTCAGCAATATTCCGAGCATCCTGAGCAGAAACGCTAGGCGCTTGGTTGGGTAGATTTACGCCGCCTTGTTGGGCTTGATTAATCGCTGCTCCGGCATTCGCTGCTACTACGCCAAAAGTCCCAGCTACGCCATTTGCTAACAGCCAAGAGCCAATTGTTAAGGTAGTTGCCCACAAAATTGCTCCGTTCAAAAGCGCGGTGCTGCGGTTCATCGGGCCGCAAGCGCGAGCAGTTACCCAACCGCCAACGCCCAAGCTTATTAATAAACTGATAATTGACCAAATTCCTACTCCAGTACCGACGTTGCCTGCAATACTGCGCGGAGCTCCTGAATTAGCAATGTTGCTCAACCCGATCGCAGCACCCAACGCACTTAACACCAGTTGTGTGCCGATCGCAATTACCAAACCTGAAAAAATTGGGCCCCACCGCACTAAATCGTGATATTCCATGACCGGCTTAACTAGAGTCTGCTCGGTAACAACGTTGTCTACTGGTCTATTTACGTATGCCATAGCTTTTCCTTTCCTTTGAGAGTTGGTTTTATTTTTAACAATCTTTCACCTAAGCATTGATTGTGGCTGAGATTGATAGAAACCATATCTGCCTGGGGAAATAACCAGTATCTATGTCTGAAGAAATAAACTCAAAAGTCATCAGTTTTCAGCCAGCAGCTATTAGCTAATGACTGATGACTGATGGCTGATAACCAATAACTATTTTATCCAGTTAAAAAAGTTCGCTGATGTATAGAGGAAAAGCGGCTTATTAACGCAATCTGACAGCAGTCCCAACAGCAGTAATCAACAGCAAAGCCCCCGAAGAGTCTACATTAATCGTGCCGGTGTCAACTTCCACCCCGATCACGGCATTAGCACCCAGGCGCTGGGCCCGTTTTTCCAGTTCCGCGAGGGCATCTCGCTGTCCTTTGAGAAACACTTCCTCGTAACTGCCGGTGCGCCCGCCGATGATGTCGCGAATACCCGCGAAGAAATCTCGCAGGGCGTTTGTGCCGTAGACAACCTCGGCAGTTACAATTCCCAAGTAAGATTGAATTTCTGCTCCTTGGATGATATCAGTTGTTGTTACAATCATCAGTTGGCCTCAAGTGCGAAAATTTTGAGTTGGTCGATTTCTGTAGGTTTACTACATCTCCCCGCTCAAAGATTCCAGGCAAACCCTAAGCTGTAAGCTTGTTAAGCTGACAGCAATTCGCTCTTTTAATCCACACACTCTTTGAAAAAAATGGCCGTCCACAAACAAAGTCTCTTGGTATTCAGTACACTTTTGGTAGCGGGATTCGCGATCGCAACGCCCCAGATAGCGCTCTCAGCAGACACACCAGAGGAAGTTCAACCTAAAAATAATGCAAATTTAGATAGTCTGCTGCGGCAAGGACGCGAGTTGGTAGATTTAGGAGACTACAGTAAGGCGATCGCCATTTATCAACAAGCAGCCCGTTTAGATGCGGAAAACCCGCGTATTTTTTCCGGTATTGCCTATCTACAAGCACGTCAGGGCAACTATCAAGCCTCAGTAGAATTTTACCAACAGGCGATCGGTCTGGAACCCAAAAATGCTGACTTTCAATACGCCTTAGGATATGCTATGGCGAACCTGCAAAACTATCCCGCAGCAGCAGCAGCTTACCGTCGCGCCGCTGTGCTCGATCGCAAAAATGTCAACGCCCGAATTGGACTCGGAGTGGTGCTGTTTCAGCAAAAAGATTACAGCGGTGCATTTAAAGCATACCAAGAGGCGATCGCCCTCGATCCCAAAAATTGGCAAGCTTATTCTTCATTGGGTTTAGTATTGATCCAGCAGGGAAACTTTGCCAGTGCTGTCACCGTGCTCAAACAAGCAGCCAAACTCGCTCCCAAACAAGCCAGCATTCAGTTAAAATTAGGTACTGCTTTGCTGCGTAGCGGCAACACTTCCGAAGGGCTAGCAGCTTTTGAAGAAGCGTCAAAACTAGAGCCGCGGAATCCCGAAGTACAGTTAGAAATTGGCGAACTTCTCAGAGCTCAAAACGACTTAGAAGGAGCGATTATAGCTTACAAGCGAGCGATTGACGTGCGACCGAATCTAGTGAGCGCATACGTTGCAATCGGGGAAATTCAACTAGAAAAACAAGATTTTTCAGGAGCAATTATCACTTTTCGGCGAGTGATCCAGCTCGATCCAGCCCGAGGAGAAGCTTATTACAACATGGGTCAAGCATTCAAAGCGCGCGATCGCAAATCCGACGCAATTCAAGCTTTTCAACAAGCCCTAGACACTTACCGCCAGCAAGGCAACAATGATGGCGCACAAAAAGCCGAGGCGGCGCTCAATGAACTAAAGTAATTAGTCAGTTGATAGTTGATAGTTGATAGTGTTTCTGATGGGTCAGAATCAACAATCCCCGATCGCGCGATACTCAGAAACCGGGTTTCTTCGGAAAATCTCGTGAAGAGGCGTAAATTCTCAGAGAAACCCGGTTTCTTGGACGCTTGCGCGTGGAACTCAGAAACCGGGTTTCTTGGATGCACGTAGGTTCTTTCTATTCTTCAAAGGTTAAATGCTGGATTAATTTATCGCTAGTTAAATCTTCTAAAAAGTAACGATAAGCATCTGCTGACTGAAATTGCGATCGCACTCGATCTATTTTAGGCAAACTACCCTGGCGCAAATCAATATATAGCCTTTCTCAAAAAGATGAGGTATGGCTGACAGCTTACATAACCGCTGAAATCAAGAGGGCCCAAGCCCAACAACGTCCGCGAATCTTTGTAAAAACCGCTATATTCTTGATAGCTAGAAAACTCCCAAGCCTCGGCTTTTTTAACTATATTAGTAGCACAAACTGGATTTAAGTGAATATAACGAGTTAGGTGTAATAAATACTCTTCTGTATCTACATGAAACATGAAACATGAACAATATCTGTTTGTCTATCAATATTCACCGCGCCACTCCTCTCGCCCCTACGCAGAATCATCGCATCAGAGCAAGAAGTCTGTTAATGCCATTCAAAAGTAACGAAAAATACAAAGGGACAAAATCCTACTCGCTGCCATTTGTAACTTTTAGGCTGTCTGGCAGTTGTGGCATTTCCTCATACTACCAGACAGGATAGAATGCTCGTTATTAGTGAGCGATGTAGGTAGGCAGAAAGTGAAGTATGTCGCGCAGAACGCTATATCCAGCCATGTCCCAAAGCAAATAAGCTAAGAAACCGATCATCGCTAAGCGACCGTTCCAAAGTTCTGCTTGTGGGTTTAACCCAAACAAAAAGGCGTTCCGATCTTTGCCGTTGTAGGCATTAGCGGTAGGAGGTAAGTTAGTAGGGCGAGTTTCCATTTTTTTACATTCCTTAACAATGTTTCGCTTATCATGGTAGCGACCTAATTTCTAGTTTGCTATCTGTCGATAGGTGCAAAATACATACAAGTCTAAAGGAGGATTTTGAGACAAAAATGACGTGTTAAATTTTGTTAAAAACCATTTTTTCAGCGATCGCCTGTATCGGTAGATACTAAAGACAACTGCAAGTTGAGATGGCTGCTGTGAAAAGCTTGCGAAGCCCTGCTGCGACAAACAACGGCCGTTGTGACTCGACAATACTGAAGTCGCGAGAAGCTACAGGAAAAAAAAATAGTCAATTTCAACCGCAAAACAGAACACGATCGCCCTTAACTTAACTAAAATAGGAAATAGACAGAGCGCGAGGGAGAAACAGTTATCGAAACCATCTACGGCAATCTTCAGGGTCTCAAATCCAGCCAACTCAAACAACTCGAAAAGCTTTACCACCAGAGACTACCGGGCGATCGCATCACCACGGCAGAATTCGCACAGCGCGTCGCCGCCATCAGTACCGAAATCGACAAGCCAATCTGCACCTACATCAACCGTCGCGGACAAGTAATTCGCGTCGGCGTCGGTACGCCCCGCCAAACCCAGATTGCACCCCTAGAATTGCCCCGCTACGGGGGAGGTCGCCTCAGTGGCATTCGCTGCATCGCCACCCACTTGAAGCCCGAAATCCCTAGCGAAGCAGCCATCACCGCCATGGCAATTCAGCGCCTCGATGCCCTGGTTTGGCTGACTCTAAGCGGCGGAGGATTTCAGCGCCGCGGCGGCGGTGCGGCCGGTTACATCCAAGACACTTATCTGGTTCACCTCATACCCCAGGGAGACCGACCAAATTTTGAGTTCTCTGTGTTGAGCGCTAAGTTAGAACCAGCTTCAACTAAAACAGAGGAAATAGAAGAGCCTTTAATTCAAAACTCACCAATCAAAACTCAAAACTTTCCCTGGAAAATATCAGAACCACTGAGTTTGGACGACCTCGCAGACCAAGACTTTCTGGAGTTGGTGGAAGGACTCGAAGCAGATTTTCAAGCAGAATTTGTCGCCAAACAAGTAGATGCAGACCAAGACAAAGTGCTGCTGGTTGGTGTGATGACTCAGCACATGACTCTGCTGGATTTTGAGGACGGACTCGCAGAAATCACGCGGCTGGTGGAAAGCGCCGGAGGTCAGGTATTGCAAACAGTGCGTCAAAAGCGATCGAACCCCCACCCGCAGACAGTCGTCGGCGAAGGCAAAATTCAAGAAATTTCCCTCACCGCTCAAACGATTAGCGCTAACCTCGTGGTATTCGATCGCGACTTGTCCCCCGCACAAATACGCAACTTGGAAATTCAGATTGGTATTCGTGTCGTCGATCGCACGGAGGTAATTCTCGACATCTTCGCCCAAAGAGCGCGATCGAGCGAAGGTAAATTGCAAGTAGAACTCGCTCAACTACAGTACAGCCTGCCCCGCCTGACAGGTCGCGGTCAAGCAATGTCGAGACAAGGCGGCGGTATCGGTACCAGAGGCCCCGGGGAAACTAAACTCGAAACCGAACGCCGGACGATCGCCAAACGCATTTCAAGATTGCAGCAAGAAGTAAATCAACTCCTAGCCCACCGCTTCCGGCTGCGGCAGAACCGGCACCACATGGACGTACCCTCAGTCGCGATCGTCGGCTACACCAATGCAGGTAAATCGACTCTGCTCAACCTGCTCACAAATTCCGAGGTCTACGCAGCCGACCAATTATTTGCCACCCTCGACCCCACCACCCGAAAGCTGACGATTCCTGGCGCCCTCACAGGAGAACCGCTGTCGATCGTCCTCACAGATACAGTGGGCTTTATTCGCGAACTTCCCCTCTCATTGATCGACGCTTTTCGGGCTACCCTCGAAGAAGTTACAGATGCCGATGCTTTGCTGCACCTTGTCGATCTTTCGCATCCCGCGTGGCAGAGCCAAATTCGCTCCGTCATGAATATTTTGACAGATATGCCCGTAACTCCCGGGCCTGCCCTTGTAGTATTTAACAAAATCGATGCCGTAGATGGAGATACTCTTGCTCTCGCCCGAGAAGAGTTTCCTCAAGCCGTATTTATTTCGGCCGCCAAAGGTCTCGGCATGGAAAGCCTGCGCGATCGACTAGCCCAGCTCATTCAATACGCCCTCTACCCTCGGTAAATACTTAAATATTCCTTTTCAGTAGTTGACATTCGGGAATACACGTACATATACTGAGGACAGATCTCGTCGAAGCATGAGACTATAAAAGAATAGTCAGATTGTGGATTGCTAATTAGAATACAGCAGATATAGTTTGCGATCGGTTACATACTTAACTTCAGGAGGCGGCGCTCAAGGTTGATTAACAGTAAGACTTTTTCGGACATTTGCACGGACGATCGCTTACATTTGTCATAGGTCTTCGTATCATATAGAGTCAGTAACTCTAGGCTCAAGCCACTGAGCTTGTTAGAGAGATCGAGCAAGCTGTACTGACGGGCCTC
This sequence comes from Microcoleus sp. PH2017_24_DOB_U_A, assembly GCF_020738205.1. Classification (NCBI taxonomy): domain Bacteria; kingdom Bacillati; phylum Cyanobacteriota; class Cyanophyceae; order Oscillatoriales; family Microcoleaceae; genus Microcoleus; species Microcoleus sp. PH2017_24_DOB_U_A. The sequence continues at coordinate 15,020 of NZ_JAEQCT010000079.1, read as the reverse complement.
AGACCTTCGAGGTCTACGTTATTTGGGTCACGACACCCTGTGGATGCGAAGCTAGTCCCTTGCTCTGTCGAAGCGTGGTTAAACAGTTCTAAAGTCACGCTTTACACTGCTGCTAGCCGGAAAAAGCCCTTATAACTTTGGCGAAGCTAACATTACCCGAAAGGGATTTGGAGACAACCATATCGACCTAGAGCGGCAACCATACCCCTCTAACCCCGCAAGGGGATTCAAGGCGGTTGAAACCGCGCCCGTCGTTTCCCTCTCAGGACTAAAGTCTCGCTCGTTTCCCACTTACCGAGCTATTTTATGAATTTACCCACTCAGATGTAGGTGAAAAACCTTGGTAGTACGCAACCGCTATATAAATAAGTTGCCTCTACAGTATCAAAGCAAATAATCAGATTGGCTAATAGCGCTAAGCGATAACCAAGCTGAACGCAAGAATATAAGTGCTTGTAGAAATTTTTACGGGCATAGGTTGATAGGCCTTGGTTGAGATCCGATCTCAACTTATGTATTTGTTAGCAAATGTTAGCAAAAAAGTATCGGTAAAAACTCTCTTTTAATAGCTGTAAGGGCTGTTAGCTCAGAGGTTGCCAGACGGTGCAAACCACCCTAGGCGACTAGGGTCAAATAAAATAAGACGACCAAAGTGTTTGGGCGATCGCCTCAAGCGCTATACTATCTTTTACAGGCGTCCGGGAGAGAAAACATCAATTTATGGTAAGAACTCTAAAATCTATGCCCGCCGTGCAGCGCTAATCTCTAGCACTACTTCTATTCTCCGATTTTACCACTGTTTAACTAAATAGTTATGTGTACGCCACTGGCAAAACTAGCAATTGGACTCTCTGCCACAATGGCAACAGGGTTCTACTATCTAGCTGCCGCCCCTCCGGCTTCAGCAGCAGTCGATGTGTGCGGGCCCGGAAACTATTCAAGTGCCTGCGTCCCTGATAATTCCCTCAGCCCTCAATCACCAACACCCGTACCAGTCGAAGTACCGACATCACCTGCACCCGTGCGAGACGCGGTACCGGAAGCGCTGGTAGATCCAGCACCGATACCGATCGTACAACCTGTAGTGCCGGAAGTGCCGGTAGTCCAATCACCAGGCCCTATAATAGTAGAGCCCGCAGTACCGGAACCACCGGTAGCCTCACCACCACCATCAACCCCGATACCGATATTACCCACGCCGGTCATACCACCGGTCATACCACCGGTATCACCATCGCCATCGCCAGTTCCGCCGATACAGGTGCCATCGCCGATATTGCCAAACTACATAAACCCCCCCGTCATTAGAAGAACAACTATCCCAGAACCCGGTACTGTGGTAGCACTCCTGCTGACAGGCGCAGGAATCATCTGTTCCACCAGAAAACGAAACAAGCAGGTCGGTCAGCAACGGTAAGCAGGCCCAAGCTGCTGCTTGTTTTCAACATCTCTCCGTTTCTTGAAGCGCGAGTGTTTTTTTGTTTTTAGGTGAAATCATAAAAAATGTATAGATAATTACCTTACCAGAAATAATTGGTTGAAAGCCGTAACCCCGATCGGGAGAAATGAAAATCAGACTATTCATTACTCCAATCCTCTTCCTTCTAAGTAGAGGTCGCTCTTAAACTGTCAAGCGGTCAACTGTCAACTGTCCCAGGTCAACTGTTGAAAGCTTGCAGGGTGCACTTGGAGCAGAAGGAAGAAGAGTTTAGCGCTCGAACGCCCTGAAGTCAAAAGCAAGAGATCCCATGGGGAAGTACAACGCGAAAAGTTCGCAACCGTCGGGCGGGGTTGCTATATATAAAAATTAAAATAAGATTAGTTAAGCAATACTTCGGACAGTTTTAGATCTAGTCGAGCCTCCGAAACCCTTACTGACTATATGCTGGACTATTTTTTCAATGTTTAAGTTCAGCCCTAAGTTTCAGAAAATGCGTAAAAAATGGCAGGGCTTACTCGCTCTCGGCTTACACGGCCGTTAAAAAACTGTCCGAAGTATTGTTAAGATTACAATAAAAAATATTGTTATTGTGTGAGCGTCCGATGACACCTAAAGTAGAAATTTACACTTGGAGAACCTGCCCGTTTTGCATTCGTGCTAAAGCACTGCTGAAGCAAAAAGGGGTTGAATTTACAGAGTACGCGATCGACGGAGATGGAGCAGCACGCGATCGCATGACCGATCGAGCCAACGGAGGCCGCAGCCTCCCCCAGATATTCATTAACGACCAACACATAGGCGGCTGCGACGAAATGCACGCACTAGATGCTCAAGGCCTACTAGATCCGTTGCTAGCAAAATAAGGCATTTCCCGTTGCATTTTGAATTTGCCTAAATTTTCATTCGACCAATTTTTAATTGTAACTGACCATGAAATTTGCATTCATCATCGATCCGCTCGATCGACTAATTCCAGGACATGATACCAGCGTAGCGCTGATGGAGGCAGCTCAAGAATTGGGTCACGAAGTGTGGGCGACTCAAGCCAACGAATTAAGCATCATCGGCGGCAAAACCTGGGCAATGTTGACTAGAGTAGCCCTCACCCCAGTCAAACAAGTAGAAGGGCGCTGGGAGGCGGCTGAGGCTTGGTATCAGGTGGAACAGCCTGCATTGGGCCCACTCGAAGCAATGGACGCAGTATTTATGCGTACCGATCCCCCAGTCAACGTTCCCTACCTTTACACGACTTATCTTCTAGACGGCATCGATCCCGCTAAAACTTTGGTAGTTAACAGTCCCAAAGGATTGCGAGCGGCTAATGAAAAGATGTATGCTTTGCAATTTGAGGGAGCGATCCCCGAAACAATTGTTTCTCAAAACAAGCAGGTAATTCGCCAATTTGTGGAGAAAAAGGGAGCGGCAGTTCTTAAACCATTGGGAGGCAAAGCTGGCGAGGGGATTTTGTTCTTGGAACCGGGCGATCGCAATCTCAACTCCATGGTTGAAATTAGCACTCAACAAGGCAAAATTCCAGTGATGGTGCAGACTTATCTGCCCGAAGCAAAAGACGGAGATAAACGAATCATCCTCTTGAACGGCAAGCCCATCGGCGCAGTCAATCGCATTCCCACCGGCAATGAATTCCGAGGCAACATGGCTGTCGGTGGCCGAGTCGCAAAAACAGAAATTACCGATCGCGAACATCAAATTTGCGCTCAGTTAGCACCTGTGCTGCAACGAGACGGACTGTACTTTGTCGGCATTGATATCATTGGCGGTTATCTCACCGAAGTTAATGTCACCAGCCCTACAGGAATCAGAGAAATCGATTTGTTTGATGAGGTGAGTTTGGGCAAACAAGTAATTGAATGGACTGTCTCGCAGGTAGGAACTAGACGCTAAAATCTAATAACCCAGAATTACTCATCGGTCAATTATTTTTTTTGAAAAATAACAAAAAAAATCGCCTTTTTTTTAGGGTAAAAAGCTTGACTTTGAGAATTTGAAGAGGTATCATGTAATAATGGGAGTGGTGACAAAATTTAAATTTAAGTCACCACTCCCATTATTAAATAATAATATCCCGATCGTCCCAAAAAATCAATAGGTAATAGCTACTTTTTTAGGACAAATTTTTTAACAAAATCACAAAAAACTCAGTGTATTCAACAATATTGTCAGAAGTTCATATCTGGGCCAGCTTGTCTAGGAGCAGAAAACATTGCACTCCGAAGCTTTCCTATCTTAAAATTATCTGCGTTAATCTGCCTTCAATCTGCGGTTGACTTCTCAATCAAAGACTGAATCCCCAATCCCAATCCCCAATTATTAAATCATGTCAAAAATTGGCGTTGCAGTAGTCGGTACAGGTTTCGGTCAAAAAGTGCACCTGCCCGGATTCGAGACCCACCACCGGACAGAGGTTGTGGCTGTCTATCACCGAAATTTAGACTCATCTCAGGCGATCGCCACCGCCCACAACATCCCCTACGCTTGCAACTCGATCGCAGATATAGTAGCGATCCCAGAAGTAGCGGGCGTCAGCATTTCCACGCCGCCATTTTTGCATTTTGAAATGGCAAAAACAGTCCTAGAAGCAGGCAAACATTTATTATTAGAAAAACCGACAGCCCTGACAGCTAATGAAGCCCGGGAACTTTACCGATTAGCGAATCGCGAATCTCAAACCCAAGCAATTGCCACCATGGACTTTGAGTTTAGGTTCATTCCCGCATGGCAAATGCTAGCAGAATTATTAGCAGCAGGATATGTAGGAGAAAAGCGTTTAATTAAAATTGATTGGTTGGTGCCCGGCCGCGCTGATGCTACTCGCCCTTGGAATTGGTACGCACAAAAAGAGCGAGGCGGCGGAGTTTTGGGCGCGACAGGTTCCCACGTTTTTGATTATATTAGCTGGCTGTTCGGCCCCGTGCAGAGGCTTTCTGGGCAATTGATTACAGGAATTTCGGCGCGGCCCGATCCGAACGATTCGGGAAATTTAAAACCTGTTGATGCCGATGATTCTTGTACGTTGATGTTGGAATTGGCCGGGGGAACGCCTTGTCAAGTTTGTTTGAGTTCGGTTACTTATCAAGGGCGGGGACATTGGGTCGAAATTTACGGCAGTCAGGGTACTTTGGTTTTGGGAAGCGACAATCAGCAGGATTACGTCCACGGATTTCGCTTGTGGGGTTCCCAAGCTGGAGAACCTTTAGCTGAAATTAAGATTCCTCAGAGATTGGAGTTTCCTCAAGTTTATCCAGACGGGAGAATTGCACCGTTTATTCGAGTAGTAGACAGGTGGGTTGAAGCAATTGATGCGGGGAAATCTTTGATACCGTCGCTCAAAGAAGGAGTTTACTCGCAGTTGTTGATGGATTTGACCCAGGAGTCAAATGCTACGGGAACTTGGGTGGATGTACCGAATTTAGATAAATTTTTGGGCGGTAGATAAGATTAAAAATTTACCTGAAAGAATTGGTTTAAAGCCGGAACCCTTGTAGGGAGAAATTAAAAGAAGGCTATTGATTACTCCAATCCTCGGACTTCCAGGTAGAGGTCGCCCTCAAACAGTCAACTGTCAACTGTCAACTGAATGAAAAAGCAATGTCGCCCACTCGATCGCACCCCAAACCCGATAAACTACTAATAGAGAAACTCGATCAATCCCTATATCCAGATTCGGTAGTTGTGAATGGCGCGCCCTGAAAGTCCTTGCCTCAGTATAGCGATCGCTCGCCTGAGAACCGCTGGGGCAAACCATTTTGCCACTTGGGTTCTACAAGCTCCCTATCCCAGCGGGTACGTTCACCACGACTGTATGTGGCCGCTGGCCCTGTCCCAATCTTGGAAAGCTTGGCAGGAAATGTTTTCCCCGTCAGGGACAATTCACGAATTGCCCCTAAATCCTGATGGCAGTTTCGTCTCGCCGGAAAACAACCAGAATCTACTGACAGAAACTGAAAAACGAACTGCTCAATCCCTACAAATCCCTCCTATTATCCGCTCTGTGCCGCTCCACCTCAGTCAAGGGGGGTTGGTGGAGAGGGGCGAGCAGAATCCGCTACCGCCACCTCCTAGCTACAGCAGTCGCCTGATGCAGCATTTGGGGATCGATCTTTGGCAGTGGCTGTTTGAAGGGCCGATTCAGGGCAGTCTCCAGGAAAGTAAAGGTATCGCGATCGGGCAAAATCTACCCCTGCGAGTCCGCATAGACTTGCGCGAACCGTATTTGATTGCCCTACCTTGGGAAATTATGCAGCCTCAAGCCGGTCAACCGGCTATTTCTCTGTCGCAGCAACTGCTTTTCAGCCGCACTACCAGCAATGTTGAGCCTTTACCGCCCCTGCGTCCTGCCGATTCCCTCAGCATTTTGCTCGTTTTGGGACAAGCAGAACCTGGCCGCGGTGCTAATTCTGAATTTTCCAGGGGCAATAATCGTCATTTGCAGTTGGAAGCAGAAGCAGTCGCCCTAGCTGGGGTTCTGGAAAATGCTTTTCAAACCGACGACAGCGGTAAATATTTCGACATCAGCGTTCCGACTCGCGTCGATACTCTGATCGAACCTACTCCGGCGGAACTAATTTCTCGGCTGGAAACTCAAGCTTATAACATTCTGTTTTACGCCGGCCACGGGATACCTGGCCCTGACGGTGGCTTACTGTTTTTGGGGCCGGACACGGCGATTAACGGTACTGAATTGGCTCAGGTTTTGGTTCGATGCCGCGTGACGCTGGCAGTGTTTAATGCCTGCTGGGGAGCTCAGCCGGCGGTGGAGAGGCTGCATTCAAATAACGGCCAGCAACAGGCGATCGCCCGCAGCAGTTTGGCTGAGGTGCTGATCCATCACGGGGTGCCGGCGGTGTTGGGGATGCGGGACTCGATCGCCGATCGCGAGGCCCTGAGTTTTATCCAAACTTTTGCCCAAGCTTTGGCAGGACGAATGTCGATCGATCGCGCCGTCGCCGTCGCCAGACAGCAGCTACTGACACTGTACAAGTTCAATCAACCGGCTTGGACGTTGCCCGTACTGTATATGCACCCAGAGTTTGACGGTCAACTGACTGAACCGGTAGATGACCTGAAAACTGAATTGCCTTTGAATTCTTCTACTTGGCTGGGACGTTTGCCGTCTTGTGCTTACTTGCGGGGGCGCGATCGACCAAATGTCAAATCTAGCGAATCTGGCAATCAGGTTTGGCCCATTACTGCTGGTATGGTTCGAGTCGGACGCTGGGAAGAAAACGACGTAGTGATTCGAGAACAGTGGGTTTCTCAAAAACACGCGGAGATTTTCTGTCGCAACAGCATCGGCGATCGCGGGGGCGAACCTAGCTACTTCCTGCGCGATTTTTCCCGCTACGGGACTCTAGTTTTGGGTACAGACGGATGGGTGAGAGTTCACCACCAAGAACTGCTGCTGCAATCGGGTACTCAGCTAAAATTTGGCAGTTCTCAAGGTCAGATTTTTGAGTTCACTATTGAGGTTCCAAAAACTTCGGGCTACAGTGAGACTGATTGCGGAACTAATTAAGGTGCGGGTGTAGCTAATGAAGGCAATCGGCGATCGGGACACCAAAGTTCTCGACGCCCGTGTCTCAAGTCTGAAGTTAAAACAGTTACTCACCACTGGCAACTAGCACTTGGCAGAGTCCACCTTCTGTATTTTACTTGAACTACTTAGGTATTACATCATGGCTACCCAATCTCCTGATTCTCAATATTTTCGCGACTCACAAACTCAGGCGCAGATGGAACTTCTCACCACAATAGTTCAGACTGATGTTGCTTATCCTTGGAATCCCGCACAGCTTGAATCAGAATCTTATTTAACCGATCTAGAGCAAGAATTTGCCCTGTTTGATTCCTTCAGCGACAGCGATATAGCGGAGAAGTCGCAAGTTTTATTCGGACAACTAGAACAAATTTGGCTGGCGACTTCTCTACAAAAGTCTTTGCGCGAAAAATTTGCTCGGGTTCCTCAAGATTTTCTAGCCTGCATCGCTCAAAGCGTCCAAAACGCAACTGTTAAGTATCAATCTTTAGCTGACCAAATGGTTGAGTGCGTGTTAGATATTTTGCCTCAGTGGGCTGAGGAAGATTTGCAGGTGTTGGCGCGTCCTTTGGCTTATGCGATGCGAGAGGCTGATTCGTCCGCAGTGGAAGTGGTGATGGAGACTAGAAGACCTTGGGCCCAATTGTCGGAAATAGAACAGGCGAGAGTTGGTTTGGCTGTCGCCCGCTATGCAATCTCGCAATTAGAAATTTCTGATTAGTTTTTGACGGCTAGTTTTTTAGGCTGCGATCGCGGTAATTTTTTAAATTAATATAAAATCAATCTACCTTTAGTTAGATGTCACATTCGTCTAATTATTAGCCCCTAGGGATTGCTATCTCAAACGATAGCAATCCTATTTGATTTGTAGACATGATATTTTTTGGTTGAAATAACTGCAAAAAGTCGAAGAAGGCTGGCAGTAAACAGGAAAAACCATCAGAAATGGGGCAAAAAATTTGGTTTATAGGGCAATACGGTTTACTTAACACTATTTATGCGCCGGAGATCCCCCTCGCATCCCCCTTAAAAAGGGGAGTAGGGGTTGACTTTGAGAGCATTCTTGTCCCACCCCCTACTCCCCTTTTTTAACGGGGGTTAGGGGCGATCTGTCTTAAGTGAACAGTATTGGTTTATAGGGAGGCACGTTTGTAGTGTGAACTTTAGTCCGCAGAATTTTATGAGCACGTGCATTCCGAAAATCCAACCAGGTTTGTAGTTGTGCGATCGCACACAATCTCAAGAAGCTCTTGCTATACTTTGCCTGGACTGGATATTGCTGAGCAGTTTGCCACTAAGCAGCGAGTGAACTATCATCGGAACCTCCGAGAAACCCCGTCGCTTTTAGCGCGGGGAGGGATAGGAGGCGAGTGAGGAGTCTCACCCCAACCGAAACCGACAATCGTTAGGTATCGGTAGGGAGAGGTGAGCGACGAATGAGCAATAAATCTATGCATGGCAAAAATAACTTGTTGTTGGTTAACTTTCGCTATATAATGGTGATATCAGCGAAAGCAATGTTTATGTACTCTACTCAGAAAAACCAACTACGCGACCTTGACAAAGCCGAATTCTTGGCGCTCAGAGAGTTGTGCAGGCTGAGTAAGAACCTCTACAATGTGGGTCTTTACACCGTTCGCCAATACTTTTTTGAAGAACGTAAACACTTGCGCTATGAGTCGGCTGTGCGATCTGTGCAAAGAGAATGAGAACTACCAAGCCCTCAATACAGACATTGCACAGCAAACATTGAAGGTGGTAGATCGAACCTTTAACAGCTTTTTTGGACTGATTAATGCGGTTAAATCTGGCACTTATCAACAGAAGGTAAGACTTCCTCACTACCAGCCCAAAGATGGGTATTTCGTGTTAATAATCCCTCGGATTAAAGTCAAAGATGGAAAGTTTAAAGTACCGATGTCCTATGCTTTTAAAAAGGAATTTGGAGATATAGTAATTAACTTTCCACAACGACTCGACCCCGCTCAGCTCAAAGAGGTTCGGATTCACCCTAAATACGATGCTCGATTCTTCGAGGTTGAGTATATCTCTAAAAGGGCAAATGAACCCTCCGAAACGATTGCTGGTAGTTCTCTGGCGATCGATCTTGGATTGGACAATCTGGCAACTTGTGTTGACACCAATGGGGCATCCTTTATTGTGGATGGTCGCAAACTTAAATCTATTAACCAGTGGTTCAACAAGGAAAATGCTAGACTGCAATCTATCAAAGATCGACAGAAGATAGAAAAACTGACCGAGCGTCAGGCTCGGCTGTATATCAATCGTAGCAACCAAATCAGGGATTACCTGAATAAAGCTGCAAGACTCATAATCGACCATTGCGTTAATACTAAAATTGAATGCTTGATTGTCGGATTCAACCTTGGGATGAAGCAAGATATCAATCTTGGTCGTCGCACCAATCAAAACTTTGTCCAGATTCCCTTTTATACCCTGAGAAATAAACTTAGAACTCTCTGTGAGCGATATGGGTTGAAATACAAGGAGCAGGAAGAATCTTACACATCTAAATCCAGTTTGTTGGATGGCGATGAGTTGCCCCTCTACAATGCCGATCGGCCAGCTACTTACCAGTTTTCGGGTAAGCGAGTTAAGCGTGGATTGTATCGGAGTAAAGAAGGACATTTGATTAATGCTGACGCACAAGGCGCGGCCAATATCGGACGTAAAAGTAAGCAGAATGGTTTTACCGGACTGTCTAGAGGCTGCGAGAGCCCAGCCGTTACGAATGAAAGTCTACTGAGGCTTGATTTTCTTAAGAATCCCCGTCCGTTTTACGGCGGGGAGTGTCAAAAAATTGTCAGAATGTTAAAAAATGTAAATATCGTCAGTGGGGTGTGTCGGAATTTTCAACGGGATTAAAAAGTGAACAGCAGGAAACCTTGACAGTTGCAGATACGATCGGGAATTGCAAATTTTATGAGAAATTCAAGATGTGACCTTCAAGACTTGAAACGCCGCTTTTTTAGGTGGATTTCGCACGTACAGATGGCAACGCTAGTCGTGTTGGGGGTAGTTGCTTTCGCAGGTGCGATCGCCGCAGCCTGGTTTAGCGGTGAAGGTACAGTCAGCGGTATTTTTGCCACAATCAATACTTGGCAGCAAAACCCGCCTGTGTGGCTGCAAGTACCTGCTGCGAGCAAGATGTATTTGTTAGTGCCGACTTTCGCCCTCGTCTCGGTTGCTTTAGCTACCATTAAAATTTCGCCTCAACCACAGAAATGGTCGCGGGCTGTGGTAGTTGGCATAGTTTTGGCTTTAACCATTCGCTACGTTTTGTGGCGATCGCTAGTTACCCTAAATTTAAGCGATCCCCTCAACGGTATCTTTAGTTTGGGACTGTTTTTCCTAGAAATGCTGATGGTTGTCAGCAGCAGCATTCAAATGTATTTAATGCTGAGTATGAAAGACAGGCATCGAGAAGCCGATCGCATGGCTGTTGCAGTTGCAGAGGGAAACTTTGCCCCGTCCGCAGACATTTTCATCCCAACTTACAACGAACCAATTTTTATTTTGAGGCGCACAGTCATCGGCTGTCAAGCTTTAGATTATCCTAACAAACAAGTATATTTGCTTGACGATACAAAGCGCCCTGAAATCCAATTGCTAGCCAAAGAACTGGGATGCAAGTATATAACTAGACCAGATAACAGTCACGCCAAAGCTGGTAACATCAACCACGCCACAAGCCTAACAAATGGAGAACTCATTGTAGTTTTTGATGCCGACTTCATTCCCACTAAAAACTTTTTAACAAGAACAGTTGGCTTTTTTCAAAATCCAGAAATCGCCCTCGTGCAAACACCGCAAAGCTTTTACAACCACGATCCCATTGCCCGAAATTTAGGTTTAGAAAATGTGCTGGTGCCAGAAGAAGAAGTATTTTACAGGCAAATTGAAATCATCAAAGATAGTGCAGATAGCGTAGTTTGTGCTGGCACGTCTTTTGTAATGAGGCGCAGCGCGCTACAAACAGTGGGAGGCTTTGTCACAAATTCAATCTGCGAAGATTATTTTACCGGAATTCGGTTGTCAGCCACCGGGTATCGTTTAGTTTACTTAGATGAAAAATTGAGTGCTGGTTTGGCGGCTGAAAATATAGAAGCCCATCTAACTCAAAGATTGCGCTGGGCGCGAGGCACCCTTCAGGCATTTTTTATTGATTCCAATCCTTTAACGATTCGCGGTCTCAGATTCGTACAAAGGCTGTGTCACCTGGAAGGATTGCTGCACTGGTTTACCAGTTTAAGCAGGATTGTGTTTCTGTTGATGCCTTTAGCTTATGCGTTTCTTGGGGTACTTCCTTTGCGGACAAATGCGCGGGAATTGGTCTACTTTTTCCTGCCTTACTATTTGGTGCAAGTTACTGTGTTTTCTTGGCTGAACCGCAAATCGCGATCGGCTTTGCTATCAGATGTTTACTCGTTCGTCCAGTGTATTCCTTTGGCGGTGACGGTGGTGAGTGCCATGCTCAATCCCTTTCAGAAAGGGTTTAATGTGACGCCAAAAGGAATTGCGACCGATCGCTTTAGTTTTAACTGGAATTTGGGATGGCCTTTGATTTTATTGTTCGCAGCTACAGCATTCGGTTTGTTCCATAATTTAAACATTCATTTAGTTAAAAATATGGGCAGTTGGCAGGGAATATCAGCAAGTGCTGATTCGTTAAAAGGTGTGAGTGCGGGCTGGATTTGGAGCGCTTACAACCTGCTGATGCTGGGAATTGCGCTGCTAATTTTGGTGGATATTCCTAAGCCGGATATATACGAATGGTTCAATTTGCACAGGGTGGTGCAGTTGAATGTGGGCGGTCAAAGTTTTTGGGGAATAACTACTGTAATTTCAGAAAGTGGCGCTGAAGTTGCTCTGACTGAACGGCCGAGTTTTGCGGTCAAAGGTAAAGGGAGCAAACAGAGTTTTACCGCAGCAGAGATGTTACCCAAATATGCCGCTGAGACAAGTTTATCGCAGGGTAAAATCAGAGCGATAGCTCGCAGCGTAGCAGTCAAAGCGAGGATATCCGTAGCGCCGCCTGTGATGGAGTTGGACACCGAAGCTCGTTTTGGCAACTGTTTGATTGATTGCGACTCGGCGACTCTGGAAATTATGGAAGAGAAATGTTTGATTCCTGTGGCTAAGATTGAGTTGGTTAGCGAGAAATCTCACTTGGAGTCGAATTTTCGGGATGCAGCAGGGTGCAGTGTTGCGGAATTTCCGACTGTGCGAATTGCGTTCGATCGCCTAAACATGAGCCAACACCGCTGTTTGATCGAAATGCTGTACTGTCGCCCCGGCCAGTGGAAGCGCCAGGAAACGCCCGGAGAATGGCACTCGCTGTGGCTGTTGTTGAGAATTGCTTTGAAACCGAGGGCTATTTTTGAGAGAAACAGGCCGGTTAGGGCGATCGCAGTTTCCCAAGTTTAAAACTCATATCAAATCCGGTAGCATGGGAATTAATATTACCATAAATCAGGACACGGCATTGCCGTGTTCCTATTCCGATCAATTGTCTAAAAAAGACATTCAGATATCCTATCTATTATTTTTCCACAGTCAAAATTGATTGACAGAATATAAATGTTTTGATAACATAAATCTAGTTATATTTGTAAAATTTTGCGAACCTATGAAACTCAACTCGTCTTTGTTTTGTAAAGCGGTTTTAGTGACAAATTTACTCCTGGCATCTGTCACTACTTTCGGTATCGTTGCTCAAGCCCAGACAAGTAGCTCCACTAAAAATTATAAAGGTGTATGTAGTTTTTACGGACAAAATCAACGACAGGCACAAACAATCGGCTGCTCAGTCAAGCAGAGTCTCACCCAAATTACAATTACCTGGGAGGATGGATTCATAACTAATGTGGTGTCTTCAGAAGACGGTGTTTGGCAATCAATGCCATCTCGCTCGCTCGCCGGAGTTACATTTTATGCCGGTAGTGGACAAGTCTCTAGAGTTGAAATTTACGAAGGCCCTGGTAAAGGTATTCTTGTTGTCAATCCTCTTTGAAGAAAGACCAAAACAACCCCATTTCTTTTATTATGAAACAGGCTTTCCGGCCTATTCATAAAAGGTAAAGATCTCATAAACCGGATATCGGCACAAATTCATAACCGTAACTGGTGCGATTTCCCGGTTTAACAATTACTAATTGAACTGCTCGATTGCGATCGCCCGAAGGTAAAAAGCGAATCGGCCCCGATGCTCCTGTTGCCGAAAAATCTGACGCAGATAAAGCTTGTTGAATGCCTGTGCGAGTCGGATTGCGCCCTAATCCGACAATTAGCGCGATCGCCGCATCGTAAGCTAAAGCTGTGCGCCAACTGACTTCAGCATTCCAAAGTTGTTTCGAGGTTTGGGGAAAGTTTGACTGCGGATCTGCGAGAATGTGCCAAGGAACTGCTAACACCATATCTGTGGCTCCTGCGCCACCAATTTGCAGTGTTTTAGCACTATAAGCGCCGTCTCCTGCTAGTAATGGCAGCCGTTTGGCGTTGACTTGCACTACTTGCAAAGCTTGGTCGATAGTCGCCGAATTGGACGCTAACATCATGACTTCTGCTCCCTGGGCGATCGCACTTTTAACGCTTTCGGCAGCATTAAAATTCCCCTTAGCAAAGTCAAATTCCGATACGATTTGTCCGCCATCTCCGTAAACAGCAGTAGTAAATTCATCTTTTAAAGATTTGCTGTAACTGCTGGCAGAATTAAAAAATATAGCAACTTTTTGCTTTGGCAATTTTGTCAGCATATAGCGGGAAAGAGCATTCGCCGCAAATCGATCGCTCGGCACTGTCCGAAATATATTGCTGCCAACTCCTGAAAGCTGCACAGAGGTACTTGTCGGAGAAATTGCTACTAATTGATTTTGCTGGTAAATCTTGCTCGCTGCTAGGGTGGTGTCCGAACCAAAATGCCCGATTACTCCTAAAATTTCTGAGTTATTGGCGATCGCACTGGCAATTTGCGAGGCAATCTCTGGGTTGTTGTCGTCGTTAGCAATTAGCACTTTTAAGGGAGTCCCGTTAATGCCGCCCTTTTGGTTGATTTCATTTTGAGCTTGAGCGACTCCCCGCAAAATTTCTTGAGCAGCATTGATATCGGTGCCAATGGGAACCGCTGCGGCAATTGTGTAGGATTTTTGATTGCCGATACGGGCGTTGTTGAGGTAAATTAGTGCTTCGGGATCGTTGCGATTGGTTTGCAGTGAAGCTTGTAAGTCTGAAATAGCCGCGTTGTAGTTGCCAGATGCGATCGCCTCTACTGCTGATTCTTTAGTTGTTGTTGCTTTTTCAGAAATTAACAGTTTTTTTCCGGCACTCAGACGCTGCTGAATTTGCTGCTCTGACTGCGATGAATTCCCCGTCGGGGGCTTAGAAAACGTCTGATTTTCGGGTGATAAACCTCCAGGAATGCCGCCGCGGCTTGTCAGCCACCAAATACCTGCACCGGCTAGCCCGATCGTAATTAGGAGTGATAATACCAAAACAGCGGTTTCGTTTTTTTGGGACATGGCTGCACAATTTTAGATTTTAAGTTTTAGATTCAGTCATTAGTGCGAGCGTCCCCGCTCGCGAACGTTATTAGTGCGAGCGTCCCCGCTCGCGAACGTTATTAGTGCGAGCGTCCCCGCTCGCGAACGTTATTAGT
>NZ_JAEQCT010000079.1:0-340 GCF_020738205.1 Microcoleus sp. PH2017_24_DOB_U_A | reverse complement strand
ATTAGTGCGAGCGTCCCCGCTCGCGAACGTTATTAGTGCGAGCGTCCCCGCTCGCGAACGTTATTAGTGCGAGCGTCCCCGCTCGCGAACGTTATTAGTCATCAGGAAGAAGGAAGAGGGAAGAAGGCTATAACGGCTATAACGGTTACGCGATCGGGTAAAAAGAAGGAAGAGGGAAGGAAGAGGGAAGAGGCAGGAGGCAGAAAAACCAATCTAATTATATTTTGACATTTTTTTAATAATCTAGGACTTACGCATTGACAAAATCACAAAATAGTGCATTGATAAATATGAGTGGTCTACTTTCCAGGTATTTGACAATGAGAAAAACTACCAAACC
>NZ_JAEQCT010000192.1:1675-5951 GCF_020738205.1 Microcoleus sp. PH2017_24_DOB_U_A | reverse complement strand
TTTCGGCAGAAAAAAATTGACAAAACTTATATTGCCGAGGCGATCTCGAATTCACTTATCTTTCTAAATGCTGTTTTCTGACTTTTTCAGCAAGCCCTAACTATGAGCAATTATCATCAGATAAGATTTGTTCCATAGGCTCGGGAGCGGTGGAATCGGCTGTCAAACAAATAGATAGAAGGTTGAAAATTTCTGGAGCTCAATGGTTGAAAAAAAATGTCATAACAAGATGCTAAAACTTCGTTGTGCTTACCTCAACGACCTCTTGGCTATTTGAGGCTTTTGCAAAACCGGGATGCTCCCGTCATGCTTCGCCCCTACACACATATTTGATAAACACAGATGTACCAGATTTTTCTTTAAGGATTGTCGATGTATTCGCACCCTACGAATAATGTTGCCATACCGTTGAATGCTTTAGTATCACAATAATTATATGCTCAGATTAATCTAAGTTTCACGATCCAAATATTTTCCGAATCCAATTCCGCAGCGCAGCCAATAAACCCATTAAATTCTTGAAAAACCCCTGCAAAAAAGAACTTTTCTCAACCTCGAAAATCTCCTCGATTTCCACCGGGAGCGGTGGCATTCCGACAACTTCGTAAAGCGGATATTCGCCGCTCTTTCCCGGGATTTTAACTGATACGCACTGGTTGACGATCGCCAAATCCTTGATTTCCTCATAAGTTTCCTCGGAAATCAGCAAACTTGTTCCCACTTGCTTGTTCGCAGCTTCAATCCGGCTGGCAAAATTTACCGCATCCCCGATCGCCGTTACTGTCTGATTTTTCTTGGCCCCCAGATTCCCCACAACCGCCAAACCGCAGTGAATCCCAATCCCAATCCGCAACCTGTGACTGTATAAAGTCTCAAAATACGGATTGAGTTTGTCCAATTCCTCCAGCATTTCCACCCCAGCCCTCACCGCTTGTTCGGCCGCCTTCTCTGAATTTTCCAACCCAAACAGCGCCATAAAACCGTCGCCCATATAATTATTGATCATCCCGCCGTTGCGGTTGATTACATAACCCATTTTTTGGAAATAGCGATTTAAAAGATAAATTACATCGTAGGGTAATAGCGATTCTGCAAAGGCGGTAAACCCTCGAATATCGGCAAACAAAATTGCAATTTTCTTTTCTTGACCCACAGGTGCAGAAATCAAGTTTCCGGCGATTTCGTCGTTAAAGGTTTCTAAGTCTTCAGAATCGATCGCCAATCTCCGCAAAATCACCTTCCCGCCCGCCACCTGTGTCTGACAAGCCAGCCTAATTTCCGGCTCTAGGCGCAGTTTGTTCGCGAGCTCATCTTCCGCTGAATTGCGGGGCGAGCAAAATTCCAAACCTTCGACTATCAAGACACGACAAGTCGAACACCGCGCACTACCACCACAGGCGTGGGTGTGGGGAATGCCGGCACGCAGGGAAGCTTCCAGAATTATATCGTCGTCGTCTATCTCGATCGCGCGATCGTCCGGCAGATAGTGAATCTGTGGCATATGTGGCGTTTCTAACTAAGTAGCGAGGCATGAGCGGACATCTGTTATTGCAGTGACTCTGTATGCAAACCCGGTTTTTCGACATCTTTTCTGCATTCCCTGATTGATTCAGTATAAGTCGCGATCGACATTAGCTTCTCGTGCCGTCACCTCAACCGCCAAACTCACTCAGCATTAAAATCGCGATCGCACAATGAAAACACCTCAATTATATGCCAAGTAAAGCCTTTGGAATCAAGCTCAAAGCTCAAAGCTCAAAGCTCAAATTAACTGACATAATTCTTAATAAATTTATGATAGCTCAAAACCCTTTAAATCCGTTATTAAATTCCCTGGAACCGCCAGATATTTTGAGAGTTTTGCAGGCTTTTTTCTTCCAAACCTTACTTGATAAGAGTTTGAGCTTTTTTGTTCCCTAAGGAGCAGCCAATTTGCTTGAGATAGAATAGCAGCATCTTTAAAACCCGTATAACCATGAGTTCATCAACAGCCCTACAAAACATCGAACAGCACATCCCGCTGGTGGGAAATATCCATCTCAAAAGTCCGATCGCCTATCGAGCAACCCGCGTCGCAGTCAGTGCGGTTAACGCGGTGCAAATGGCAGTAGCAGAGTCTTATATCAACGGCTTAGAAGTACCGGATTCTGTATTGCGAGGTCTTTTTGATACCTGTATGCCCGTCTTTTTTAAGTATTTTCCCTCTCTGCTCGCACCCTACGAATGGGTACTCAAAGAAACAGAACACACCGCGGAAGGCCCGCGAGATTTAATGAAACTTCAGTACGACTTACCTCAAGCCATGCTGAATCCCATGTTAGGCGAGAGCAAACTGATTTATCCCAAATACAGCATGGGATTGTGGGAAAAAGGAGCAGCCAACCTCGAACAATCTCAAATTCAGATGATTGATGATGTAATTGAGAAACTAGAGATTCAGGATGGCGATCGCATTTTAGACTTTGGCTGCGGTTGGGGCTGCGTTCCCAATTACATTCTTTCCAAATTCCCCAATGTCCAGTTTACTGGCATTAATCTCAGCCACCATCAATGCGAATATATGCGTCACAGGATGCAAGATCCCGACAGCTACCTCAGTTCAGGTCGATTTACCTTATTTGAAGGCGATTTGAACGACGCCCAATTCGATACCAAATTTGACAAAATTCTCTCGATCGGAGTTTTTTGTCATGTCGGTAATTTAACCAAAGCTTTTCAAAAGCTCTCCTCTTTCCTCAAAGATAACGGCCGCGCTTTCATTCACATCATCACCGTTCGCACCCCTAACAACATCTCCAGTGTTTTCACCCACAAATACATTTTCCCCCACGGTCGTTACTGGAAATACGATGCCGTTCCCAGCCACAACAAAGACCTCAAAACCATCAAACAATGGTATCTCAACGGTTACAATTACTCTACAACCTTTGCTAACTGGCTGAAAAACTTTGATGACTCTCAGGCGACAGTCAAAGATTTAGACTACGGCATCGATTATGCCAAATTCCGCAGAATCTGGCGGTTTTACTTGATTTGGTTTGTTGCTAATTTCGCCAGTTGCGATGGTGAATATAACGGCAACGGTCAATATTTAATGGTTCATTCCTAATTGCTGACATTCCTGGATGCATCAACCGGGTTTTTCAACACCCGTAATCCGTTAATGAGAAAATCTCACCTGTAGGGAAACGGCACTGCCCTGCCCGGCGGGGAGTTAAGGCAATAACAGCTAATTGTTGCTACGGTTATTAAACGTAGCAACAATTTTTAATAATTGGTATTATTTGACAATTTTAGACTATAATGAAAGTAGTGGGACTGCTAAAGAAGTAGACTTTTTAGTTGCTACACCAACGTTTGGCAATTTCAAATTAGAATCTAAAATTGACTGATGTTACAAAAAGAAGAACTGTTAAAAGGCATCGAAAACCGCGAATGTGTGGCGCGGGCATTAGACCAAGCTGAACAAGCAATTAAAACTTGGGAAGTTACTCTGACTGATTTTCTGTCGCCGCCGGAGTTGGCGGACACTCTGACGGTATTTAAGCGCTTAACTGATGTGGAATTAGTGGCTTGGGGTGGCTATCCCCAGGGTGAAAGGCAGAGAATTGCGATCGCCCGATCGGAAATCCCGATCGACTCTGGGAGTGTTAGCATTGCTGCGGTGGAGATAGCCGGCAATTTCCTGTTTGACACCGCCAGTCACCGCGACTTCTTAGGCGCAATGCTGGGTACGGGGATTGTCCGCGAAAAAACCGGGGATGTGATTGTCTTGGGGGAACGGGGCGCGCAGGCGATTGTCATGCCGGAGATGGTAGAGTATTTGGAGATGAGTTTGCAGCAAGTGCGATCGGTTCCGGTAAAAACTCGGCGCATTGAGTTGAGCGAACTAAAAATTAGAGAACCGAAAAAGAAAGAAATGACAACCGTTGAAGCATCGATGAGATTGGATGCTGTTGCTTCTGCGGGATTTGCCATGTCTCGCAGCAAAATGGTTGATTTTATTGACAGAGGGGACGTGCGAGTTAATTGGAAGGACATCACCCAAGCTAGTTATAACGTTAAGTCGGGAGATTTAATCGCTGTTACTGGTAAGGGAAGATTGGAAATTGGGGAAGTTATGATTACTAAAAAAGAACGCTATCGAGTGCAGTTAACTCGATATCTGTAATTTTGACCACATCGTTGAGTTAAAAGAAACCGGGTTTTTTACGATATTTAAGGTGACAACGAATTATTTCGAGAAAAACCCGGTTTCTGCCCACATCGTTGAGTT
>NZ_JAEQCT010000192.1:0-1642 GCF_020738205.1 Microcoleus sp. PH2017_24_DOB_U_A | reverse complement strand
AAAACCCGGTTTCTGCCCACATCGTTGAGTTAAAAGAAACCGGGTTTTTTACGATATTTAAGGTGACAACGAATTATTTCGAGAAAAACCCGGTTTCTGGCCACCTTCAGTTATCCTGGCTTACGCTGAAATAGCTTGGCTATCGAGTTTACCAAAAGTTCTCGCGGCATAAATCGGGGCATATTTACGATGAGTGGATTGGGGAATCCGCCCGTCACGACGTTAGACTGATTTTTCTCTAAAGCTTTGAGTGCATCTCGCACTACTTCATCGGCGGGGACGAGTTTTTGCCCGCTGCTAGATGCTAGGGATGCCGGAAATTCTGCTGCTTTAAAAAAATCGGATTCTGTGGGGCCCGCACAAAGTGCTAAAACCCGAATTCCTAAATCTTTGTTTTCCGCCCAAAGTGCCTCGCTGAAACTCAAGACAAAAGCTTTAGTTGCTGCATAAATTGATAAATACGGCATCGGTTGAAAGGCTGCAATAGAAGCAACATTGATGATACTTCCCGATTTTCTATCCCGCATTCCCGATAAAAATAAGTGCGATAGTTCAACTAATGCTACAATATTCAGTTGCAGAATTCCTACTTGTTTTGCTAAAGGGCGATCGGCAAAAGCACCATAATCCCCAAAACCCGCATTGTTCACCAACAAATCAACCGTCCAACCTTTTTGGGCAACCGCATCAAATACAGCAGTGGTGGCTCCTGGCGCAGTCAAATCTTGAACGATAATTTCGACCAAAATATTGAATTCCTGTTGCAGTTTAGCAGCTAGCTGCTGCAATTTGGCTTCGGAACGAGCTACCAAGATTAGATTGTGCTGGCGTTGGGCTAATTCGATGGCAAAGGCTGCGCCTATTCCGCCTGAAGCACCGGTGATTAAAGCAGTTGGCATGAACTTAATTTAGATTATTTGATTGGGGCTTTATATATTTTAACAATTATCTCGTCTAGCAGCCTGTAGAATAATTAAATAGGGAATAGGTGAGTTTTATGGGGCGTCTTACCGATCGAGCTTTTGACATTTTACGGGCCCAAGTTGACAAGTGCGCGGCTGATGATGCTCTAGCGGGTGGGGTTTACCGCAAGATGGTGATGAAGCGGCTGGAAAAATTGCGATCGCAAAACGGCACTTTCGCATCCAGAGAAGAAATCCGCGATACTTTCAAAGACGAATTTCCCAACTTCAGCGAAGAAGCTCTCAAAGCTGCTGTTAAAGCCAACCGCGCGCCCGGATTTTTTGATAAAATCATCTGGGTTGGCGGTTTGCTGGGTGGCGCAGCGGGGATAATTTGGCTGATTAACCTGCCTTTCCCGATGATTCGGTGGCCCGTGGCGAAAACTATGCCGATATTGCTGCTGCCGAGCTTTATTAGTATTATAAAACTTTATTAAGTTTGTAAGCAGTAGTAAGCAATAGTAGTATCATATAGTCAAAATGGTCAACTGAGAGAATTATTGCGAGCGTCCAAAAATGGAGAGTCTGAATGCAACTAGCAGAGAGGCACATCATTAAATCCACCGAGAATCGTTTTGTTAAAATTGACGAATTAGCCTTTAAATCCAAAAATTTGTACAACGCGGCTAACTACCTTATCCGTCAAAGTTTTGTCTATGGATGGGGTTATATCAATTACA
>NZ_JAEQCT010000078.1:0-58845 GCF_020738205.1 Microcoleus sp. PH2017_24_DOB_U_A | reverse complement strand
ATACAGGTGAACCCTAATTAAATGTTTTGTAGTTACTCAATAATTCTTGTCCAATATACCATATTCTGTTAATATAAAGTTTAGATGCGTTCGCCCTGCTATAGGAATTGGGGAACCGATCGCCCTGTTGAATTTTTTCGCAAAGGCGATCGGGGACTTCTAGCTTTTATCTATTTCACTCGTCTCTCTCATCTTTCTGCAATGCTGTCAGAATTTGAAAGCACAGCTTGAGTAGAAACAGCAGAAATCCTGCGTGGGGATTGAGGCAAGTGGCAACGCCCACCACTGCAAACTCGCTTACTTTGATCCATTTCTTTTTGTTTGAAATCTTCATGTTGGTCATCTTTGTTGAAACTCTCAACAATCTGCCAAATGCAAGATAGGAGGCTGGTTTTAGATCCGATCGCCTATCGCTCAGGTTATGTACAAGTTTGTCCAAGTTACGATCGCGTCGCTATAATTGGAGAAACCTGAAACCACTACATGACGGAACCTAGCGGGCGATCTCTCAAGCTATCGCCAACTCAAGTGAAAAACGCGGACATCGCATTAGCAAAATTTGGTAGCAAATCCGATTTGGCTGCTCAATTACAAATGTCGCGTACCACCATCAACAAATTTTTCCAAGGTAAACCCGTTCAGCGCAAGCAGTTTCTTGACATCTGCAAAAAGCTCAAAATGAAA
This sequence comes from Microcoleus sp. PH2017_24_DOB_U_A, assembly GCF_020738205.1. Classification (NCBI taxonomy): domain Bacteria; kingdom Bacillati; phylum Cyanobacteriota; class Cyanophyceae; order Oscillatoriales; family Microcoleaceae; genus Microcoleus; species Microcoleus sp. PH2017_24_DOB_U_A. The sequence goes on along the minus strand of NZ_JAEQCT010000078.1, from coordinate 58,161 downwards.
TGGGAACCCGATGATGAACAGGTTCAGGAGAAAGGTAAACCACCAAATTCCCTGTCAGATCCGCCTCTGGAGAGCCCGAAAGATGATATTGATGCGTTGGTTCAGCAGGTACGATCGCGCCTCCATGATGACATCCAACGCTTACATGGCACGATGCCACTTTGGGGTGTCGATCGTTGCGTGCCGTTGGGTGAATTGTTTGTAGATGTCAATATTCTGAAGGAGCTGAGTAGTAGTCATAAGTCAGAACTCAATGACTTGTGGCAAGATTTCAGCAACAATCCCAGCCATCGCAGTTTAGATCGCATTGGCTTGGGCATGGAACGGCAACGGGTGTCAGGCTTAGAGGTGCTGGCGAAGAATACAAACCTAATGGTGGTGGGCAAACCGGGTTCGGGGAAAACTACGTATTTGCAACGAGTGGCGACGGAGTGCAACGCAGGGAATTTACAAACGTACCGGATTCCGTTTTTGATTAAACTGCGAGATTTTGTCGAGGATGGGCGTGAGGTTGCTTATTCGCTAGAGCGTTATCTAGGGCAATGCTGGCGGTTATCGGATGCAGAAACTCAATTGATATTCGATCGAGGTCGGGTGCTGGTGTTGCTGGATGGATTGGATGAGGTGACGGGAGAAGATGGGAAGAACATCGCCAAGGAAATCAAGCGGTTTGCTCGTACTTATCCGCAGGTGCAGGTAATCGTAACTTGTCGGACGCAGAGTCAGGAATCGCGGTTTGAGAAGTTTGATTATGTGGAAGTAGCTGATTTTAATGAGTCGCAGGCGCGATCGTTTTCAGAACATTGGTTTAAGACGGTGATGGGGGATGAGTCAGGAGGATTGGCGAAAGCGCGAGAGTTTTTAGAACAACTATTTTTAGAGGCAAATAAGCCGATTCGGGAGTTAGCGATTACGCCGATTTTGCTAAGTTTGACTTGTGCGGTGTTTCACCAGACGGGGAAGTTTTACTCAAAGCGTTCTAAGCTGTATGAAGAAGGGTTGGAGTTGCTGCTGGAACAGTGGGACAAGTCGCGGGAGATTGAGCGAGATGAGATTTATCGAGATTTGTCGGTGGAGCGAAAGCTAGAATTATTGAGCTTTCTGGCAGTGAAGAAGTTTGAGCAAGAGCAATATGTGTTGTTTGAGCAGGCGGAGATTGAGGGTTATATTGCTGAGTTTTTGGGGATTGGGCAGCGGGATAGTCGGACAGTATTGAGGGCAATGGAAGCACAGCATGGGTTGTTAATTGAGCGAAGTCAGAAGGTTTGGTCATTTTCACATCTGACGTTTCAAGAGTATTTGGTGGCGAAGTGGTTTTGCAGGTATACCCCTTGGGATAAATTAGTCAAATATCTTCCAGACAAACCTTGGCAGCAAGTTTTTCTGTTAATAGCAGATATAACTCAAGATGCTGACAGTTTACTGCTACAAATGAAGCAAGCTATTGACAAAAATTTAATTGATATGGAAGGTGAATTGTATGAATTATTTAAGTGGCTTAATACAATTGCTTATTCTCATAAATATTTTATTCATATGGATGATAAAATTACAAGTCCCGTTATCCCGAAAGTAAGTGCAATCCGGATATTTTACTTCGAGCTTTTCTTTTCCATACCAGGCGATAAATATCAGTTTTTACCCAGAAATTCTTATCCTATTGCGATTTGTATAGATCGACATTTGATGTCATTTTCTACATTTGCAATTAATGATTTATTAGCAACTTGTATCTATATAGCACGTGGACTCATGGAAAAATACCACAGGACAAATGCGATGGCTCTCCTTTCAAATTTATCAAGATTTAGGGGTGGCAATATTGAAAGATTAAGAGACTTAATACCTGAATCTGAAAAAGGAAGAATTCTTTGTGACCTGCCGCCCAATCCTTGGTGGAAAAAGAACGGAGATGAATGGATTAGACAGTTAAAATCTGTTATGAATATTAGTGACTTATGGGAATTCAATAAAGAACAAAAAGATTTCTTACAAAGTTACTATTACTGTAATACTGTTTTGATAAAATGTTTGATAGAAAGTGTAGTGGTCAGTAATGATGTAAAGAAAGAAATAGAAGATATACTTTTGTTACCGATCGCCGAAATCGAAAAACGCAAACGTGAAAAAGCCGAGTAGGGCGATTCTACTCAAGATATGGAGCGCTCGGATATTTTTTATTGAGTTATTCAATCCGCGACAGCCAAAGGAGTGAAATGATTCTCTAAATTTTTGTCCCTTATCAAGCTATGGCAAATTCTGTCAAATTGTGCTAAAATATAACGAGATATCAAGCTTTGATAACTAATGTCTAGACGCGATAATTTACATCTATCCCTGCGCCACACTCTCGAAAAAGATGGGTGGACAATTACGGATGACCCCTTAATCTTAGTGTTAGAACAAACGCTCTTGAAACCTGATTTAGGAGCAGAAAAGATTTTCGCAGCAGAAAAAGAAGAACGGAAAATAGCTGTGGAAATCAAAGACTTCGACTCTCCTTCCGTAATTAATGAATTGGAAAAAACGATGGGACAGCTTCAGCTTTACCAATGGGCCTTGGAGGAGCAAGAGCAGAAACGGCAGTTGTTCCTAGCTATCAGTCAAACCATCTATATTCGACATTTCCAAAAACCAATTTTTCAGCTAGCCGTTCAACGGAATAGAATTAACTTATTAGTTTACGAACCAGACCAGGAGGCTATTGTTCAATGGATCGCTCACTAAATTATGCAGATATCCTGAAACAAACGCTACAAGAAGCAACTCGATCGCAACCTCGCTTACAAGCGATTCAGCTTTATCCTGTCTGCGATACCGATTCAGGTCATTTCCTGATTCTCGCTACAGGTTGGGATAAGCAACGCTGGATGGACACGATTCTGTTTCACGCTCGCTTGGTCGATCGCCATGTCATCATTGAAGAAGATAACTTTGAGGAAGGGTTAACCCCTGCACTGATTGTCGCAGGTATCCAACCAGAGCATATTATGACTGGTCTTGATTATCAAAATAGTGCTAGCCCAGTGGTGTTTCAGGCGGTTTAGCGATCGCCTCCCAGAAGCCATCGATCGCAATAACTCGATCGATACAATATACCTGAAAAAGAACTTAAATAGCCAGCGATACAGGGTTTATTTCAATAAACCCTGCCTTGAGTATGCTTAAATAAGTTTAGACACTCCCTAACCCTATTTAAACCAGTGAACTTTCAATCAGTCATTGCCACCTTAAACAAATTCTGGAGCGATCGAGGCTGCCTGATCGCCCAATCCTACGACACAGAAAAAGGTGCAGGAACCATGAATCCCCACACCTTTCTCAGAGCGATCGGCCCCGAACCTTGGTCTGTCGCCTACGTCGAACCCTGTCGCCGCCCCACCGACGGACGCTACGGCGAAAATCCCAATCGCTTCCAACATTACTATCAATATCAAGTTTTAATTAAGCCATCTCCTCCTAATATCCAAGAAATCTATTTAGACTCACTGAGAGCATTAGGAATTAAACCAGAAGACCACGATATTCGCTTCGTAGAAGATAACTGGGAATCTCCGACTTTGGGAGCTTGGGGTGTTGGTTGGGAAGTCTGGCTTGATGGGATGGAAATTACCCAATTTACCTATTTTCAACAGTGCGGCAGCATTGATTGTCGCCCGGTTTCGATTGAGATTACCTACGGGCTAGAACGCCTCGCGATGTATCTCCAAGAAGTTGATGCGATGACTAAAATTCAGTGGAAAGATGGCATTACTTACGGCGATGTTCACTTGCAAGGGGAAATAGAACAGTGTACTTATAATTTTGAAGCTTCTAATCCTGAATTGCTGTTTACTTTGTTTGGGCTGTACGAACAAGAAGCAGAACAATTGACTAAGAAAGGATTGGTTTTGCCTAGTCTTGATTATGTGTTAAAATGTTCGCATACTTTCAATTTGCTCGATGCTAGAGGTGTGATTTCGGTAACGGAGAGAACTCGGTACATTACCAAAATTCGCAACTTGGCGCGGCGGGTGGCTCAGCTTTATTTGGAACAGCGGGAACAGTTGGGTTTCCCATTGGAGAAAGCTGTGAAGGTTTGAGAAGTAAGTAATGTGAAATTCGGGTGCATCTGGGTTTTGAAGAGGGCGAAGCATTACCGCATATAAGTTATTAGTTATAATCTTATGCTGATTGCGGTAATGCTTCGCCCCTACACACATATTTGCTTGCAGAAATATCATATTTTAAATTAATTTAATGCCTAATTATTCTGAAAATTATCCAGAAACTACTCCTCAATTGCGGGTTGATGGTGTAAGTTTTAAAACACCGATCGCCTCTAGCTACTTATTGGACAATATTTCGTTTCAGGTACAAAAGGGATCTCGCGTGGCAATTGTCGGCCCTTCGGGGGCTGGGAAAACCACGCTGTTGCGGTTGCTGAACCGACTCAGCAGCCCCACGACTGGCTCGATTTATCTGGAAAATACAGATTATCGGCAAATTCCGCCGATCGAACTTCGGCGCCAAATTACCCTGATTCTACAGGAATCGAAGCTGTTGGGGATGTCGGTGCGGGAAGCTTTGGCTTATCCTTTGAAGCTGCGGGGCGTGGCTGCATCAAACATTGCTGAGAGAATTAGCGGGGCGATCGCACAACTGCGGATACCCCAAGAATTACTCGATCGCACGGAATTGCAGCTTTCCACGGGCCAAAAGCAGTTAGTGGCGATCGCCCGCGGCATCATTCTACAACCAAAAATCTTGCTTTTAGACGAACCAACATCCGCCCTCGATGTAGGAAAAGCCGCCAACCTTTTGGAAGTATTGACACAGCTAACTAACAATCAAACCACAATTTTAATGGTCAATCACCAATTAGAATTATCCGAACAATTTAGCACCAGAATTCTGCATTTACAGCGCGGAAAACTCATCGAAGATTTGCCATCCGATCGAATAGATTGGGTGCAACTACGACAAAATTTAATCCAAGCAGAAGCAGAAGCCCAACAAGAATGGTGAATAAACTAAAAAACATTTCTTGAGGTACGTTGTTGCGCTTCAGCGCTTTCTTCTATATAAAAAAGCGCTGAAGCGCAACAACGTACCTTCTCAATGAGCACCCCCACCACCAGCACCCGGTTTCACCTTTTGAAAACCCAAAATAGCAATCCCGCTTAACAACAAAGCAATTCCCACAAAGTAAAAACAATCATTAAAAGCCATCACATAAGCTTCCCGACGAACCAAACCATCAATCGCCTTAATTGCCTGTTCTTTCGCCACACTCAAATCAGCACCGCGACTCACAAAATACTGAGTCATTTGATTGAGTCTTTCCTGCGTTGCTGGATTGTACAAAGAAACAGATTCTCCCAAGCGATTCGAGTGAAATTGCTCGCGCTGCGTCACCAAAGTTGCTAGCGCCGCAATCCCCATCGAACCTCCCATATTTCGCATCATATTAAACAAACCCGAAGCAGAACCAGCCTCGTGTTTCTCCATACCAGCAGTGGCAATAGTTGACAGTGGCACCATAATTAATGGTTGTCCTAATGCTCGCACTAATTGCGACCAACGCAACTGATCGATACCCGTTTCGTGAGTCATGCTGGCATTCATAAAACAACTCACCGCAAACAAACTCACACCTATACCGATTAGCAACCGCATATCGATGCGCTGCATCAATTTCGGCACCACCGGCACGATGAATAACTGCGGTACGCCAGCCCACATAATTACCTCGCCAATTTGCATGGCATTGTACTGCTGGATCTGACCTAAATACAGGGGCAGAATGAACACCGAACCGTACAATCCTACACCTAACGAAACATTGACAATAGTTGCTAAGGCGAAATTGCGGCGAGTTAGCAGTCGTAGATTAATAAACGGTTTTTTTCGAGTTAGTTCAATCCAGAAAAAAGCGCCGAGAAATATAGCAGCAACTATGCTTAAACGCACAATAAAATCAGAACTAAACCAGTCTTTCCGGCTGCCTTCTTCTAACACAACTTGCAGGGAACCCAAGCCGATCGCCATTGAGATAATTCCCCACCAGTCGCCACCTTTTAGCAATGATAATTGCATCGGCTTAGGGTCAACTGCATACCACACAGCAGCTAGCAGCAACATCCCCGGAATCAAGTTCAAATAAAAGACATATTCCCACCCGTAATTCTCCGTCAGCCAACCTCCCAATGTCGGGCCAATCGATGGTGCAAAAGTCGCTGTCAGTGCAAACATCGCCATGCCAATCGGCTGCTTTTTGGGCGGCAAATTGGTCAGCAAAAACGTAAAAGCCATCGGAATTAAAATTCCGCCACTCAATCCCTGCAAAGCCCTAAATACAATCATTGAAGTCAAATTCCACGCCCAAGCGCAGCACATGGAAAAGAAGACAAAGAAAGCGGCATTTACCAAGATGTAGCGGCGCACTGAGAACACCTGCGACAGCCAACCCGTAATCGGAATGACGACTATTTCTGCGACTAGATAGGCGGTGGAAATCCAAGAACCTTCTTCTAATGTTGCGCCTAAAGCTGCTTGAATATCTCGGAGAGAAGCGTTGGTGATTTGGATGTCCAAAACTGCCATGAATGCGCCGAGGATTGTTCCCATGACGCCGATCCAGGTTTTTAATGGTACGCGATCGCTCTGTTGTTGTAGAATTGCACTGGGGTTTGCCATTGGTTTTGCATCTTGTGTAATTAATTTGGATGTTTTAACCGCAGAGGGCGCAGAGGGCGCAGAGTAAGAGAGGGGAATCAAGAAGGAGAGAAGTTTACCAATTTTTTAGGAAATTAAACCCATTTTTTGATAAAGTGGTCTGACTAAGTTTTTTAAAGCTGGCAACTGTCTGGTAAAAATTATTGAACCTAAAATACAAATTATACCACCAAGTATGACTGTATTGGGAGAGCCGATATAATTTGCCATTCCACCTGCTACTAAATTACCAAACGGTGTCACTCCAAAAAATGCCATCGTGTAGATGCTCATTACTCTGCCACGTTTGTCGTCTTCTACTATTGTTTGCAAAAATGTGTTTCCTCCGGCAAATTGGATGATGAAACCAAATCCTACAAACAACATCATGATTAATGACAGCCACAAAATGCGGGACAAGCCAAAACCAATCAATCCAAATCCCATGATTGCTGGCGAAATTGCAATCAGTTTGCCGATGCCTACGATACTTTTTCGTCCGATTAAATAAATCGCGCCTGCAAATGCTCCGACTCCGGAAGCTGCCATCAAAAATCCGAGGGTTTGCGGGCCGCCGTTGAGAATTTTGGTGGCAAAAATTGGGACTAATACTGTGTGGGACATTCCGGCGAAGCTGACTAATGCTAATAGCAGTAAGATGGCTCGAATCGGGGGAAATCCGAAGGCGTAATCGAATCCTTCTTTTAATCTTTGTAAGGGTTTGGTATTGCTTGCTGCTATTTTACGGGGTTTGATCTTCATTGCTAATAAGCCTGCAATGACGGCGATGTAGCTGATTCCGTCCAGCAGAAAACAATAACTCGGGCCGACTGTACCTATCACTAATCCGGCAATTGCTGGGCCGATGAGTCGCGCTCCGTTGAACATGGAAGCGTTGAGGGCGATCGCATTTGCTAAGTCTTCTTTTTTTTCTACGAGCTCGGACACAAAAGCTTGCCGTGCGGGCGCGTCAAAGGCGTTGATTGCTCCTTGACAGAAACTCAGTATCAGGATTTGCCAAATGTTGATGACTCCTGTTAGCGCTAAAAATGCTAGGGCTAAGGATTGAACCATCGCTAAGATTTGAGTGGCAATTATCACTCGGTGCCGATTCGTGCGATCGATTAAAACTCCTGCAAAAGGCAGTAAAATTAATGTGGGGATTTGACTGGTAAATCCTACTACGCCGAGCATCCAAGGTGAATCGCTCAAGTTGTAGACAAGCCACACTGTAGCGACTTGCGTCATCCAACTGCCAATCAGCGAGATGCCTTGTCCTGCAAAAAATAGGCGGTAGTTTTGCGATCGCAGTGCTGGCGGAAGTTTGATTTTTTTGATTTTTGCTAGAAGATTCATGTATCAGTTTCGTCAATATTTTGTATGGTAGCGCCCCGGAGCATACGTCTAATTAGTTAGGGCAACCATCGGGGAATTACCATAGACTTATTTTACGAATCAAATACAATTGCGGTATGAGCCTCTGGTTCTATTTTAGGATTTCGGAAAATTAGGATTTGAGTATTCAGGGTTTATGCACTCCTTGCAAAGAAACCGGGTTTTTTGCGTATCTGCGGGCTGCAATCTAGTATTTTTGAGAAAAAACCCGGTTTCTGGCCATCGGTGCGATCGCGAATTATCTTGTTAATTTCTTCCCTACAGCAAAACGATCGCCACAGTTGAGTTTTTCTGTCGCGATCGCCTGTTTAGCTAAAATTTGCTTCCGGGAACCTCAATCAATGCTCAACAGCCAAGTCCCTAAATAACGCATCAATGGAACGTCCCCAGGAGTGCGAATGCGGACGTTGAAATGGTACATTCCGCCCGGACTTGGGTTTCTGACGTTGGAGAGGACAACTTCAACGTTGTTACCGGCAGGAATTGGCTCTGCGGGATAAATTTCTATGAATCGATTTTCTTTGTCCCAGATTACTTCTTGCAATGCTATTGTTTTGTCTTTGACGCGCACTTTAATGTCTTTTTGGTCGAATTCGCCTTTGTAATAGTCTGGATAAGTAATGTTGAGTTGGGCGATCGCCAAACTTACTTTTTTGGAAGGAATTCGCAGCCGGTATCTGTCGCCAACCATTCCGGCTTTGCCGTAATCCAAGCGATAGTTTAACTGGTTGGCGCGTTCTGGGCCGCCGAAAATCGTGAATCCGGGCATCGACTGGGCTAAACTGATGGCCGGTAAGCCTGTCAGCAAGCAACCTGTAACTGCTAGTGCTGAAAATAATCGTTTCATAATCACTCCTCTAATCAAACTGCTGGTGAAGCTTAAATATCGATCGCCCGAAATTTGCGATCGAGCCTACAATATACCGAATTTCTCAATAATTCTCTCAGCCGAAACGCCCGCGCTCGCTCAATTTTTTTTTGCGTAATAATACTGACAACAGACATTCAAACTACCGAATTAGGCAGCATTGTATCATATCACCCTGGGCTGCAAGGTTAACAGTTTAGTGAATTTGAATCTATAAGACAAGTTAAAGAAGCGAGTGTAATTTTGGGGATCGGCTTTAGTATCAACGTGAGAAGCCAGCGATTGAAGTCGCACGCCAAACAAACGAAGACAGCCAGCGATTGAAATCGCGCCTACACAAACGATGTCCGCCGGACGCCGACTGGGAAATTTGAATTTCAACCTGCTCCCGTCAGGTTTTGTCTGTGTAGACGCGGTTTCAACCGCCCTGTCTATGTCTGTGTCTAGAGTATAAGGAGAGTCCATGAAATTAGCGATCGCCAAAGAAGTCGAAGCAGAGGAACGCCGGGTAGCCTTAGTACCCGACGTTGTAGCCCGATTAGTCAAACAAGGCGTCGAAGTTTGGGTTGAGGCGGGTGCGGGTGCAAAATCCTTTTTCTCGGATCTTGCTTACGAAGAAGCCGGAGCTCGTGTTGTCGCCGATACCGCTACGCTGTGGGGCGAAGCCGATGTCGTCGTCAAAATCGGGGAGCTCAAAGAATCAGAAGTTCACCAACTTCGCGAAGGAGGAGTTTTCATCGGATTTTTGAATCCCTTGGGAAATCCGGCGTTAGTACAGCGGTTGGCCGATCGCAAAATAACTGCATTCAGCATGGAAATGATTCCGCGCACCAGCCGCGCCCAAAGCATGGATGCACTATCATCCCAGGCCAACGTCGCCGGCTACAAAGCCGTACTGATTGCAGCCTGTGCATTACCGAAATATTTCCCGATGTTGACAACAGCGGCGGGTACAATTCGCCCCGCGAAAATATTGGTGATGGGTGTGGGCGTTGCGGGCTTACAGGCGATCGCCACAGCACGTCGTTTGGGCGCAGTCGTCGAAGCATTTGACATCCGCCCGGAAACAAAAGAACAAGTGCAAAGTTTGGGCGCTAAATTTATTGATGTCGAACTCAAAGAAGAAACTGTAGCAGCAGGCGGCTATGCTAAAGAATTATCAGAAGCAGCTAAAGAACACACCCGCCAAGTGCTCACCCAGCACGTCGGCGCTTCTGATGCAGTAATTACAACCGCTCAAGTTCCTGGTAGAAAAGCCCCGATTTTAGTTACCAGAGAAATGGTTTCTCAAATGAAACCGGGAGCAATAATTGTTGACTTGGCAGCAGAACAAGGTGGGAATTGCGAGTGCACGGAAGCAGGCAAAGATGTTGAATGGAACGGAGTTAATGTCATCGGTCCGATTAATTTACCGTCGTCGATGCCAGTACACGCTAGTGAAACTTACTCGAAGAATGTCTCGGCTTTGCTTCAGTTGATGCTGAAAGATAAGGAACTCAATTTAAATTTTGAAGATGATATCATTGCTGGTTCCTGTGTGGCTCGTGATGGCGAAATTAGCAACCAGCGAGTGCGGGATGCTTTGGCGGCTCAGGCTTCAGTCGTTAGTTAGATGATTGTTTGCAAGAATACCCGGCGATTGAAATCGCGGCTACACAAACAATGTCCGCCTCCGCGGACTAATGAAGCCCCGGCGATTGAAATCGCGGCTACAGCGGCTACACAAACAATGTCCGCCTCCGCGGACTAATGAAGCCCCGGCGATTGAAATCGCGGCTACACAAACAATGTCCGCCTCCGCGGACTAATGAAGTTCTATAGTTACAGGGCTCTGCCTATCAGTGATACCAAATCTGGCTAGAATACCCCTTTTATTTCTTAGTCTGCGGAGGCAGACTTCGTTTGTGTAGTAGCGGTTTCAACCGCCGAATCATCTTTTATTTCTTAGTCTGCGGAGGCAGACTTCGTTTGTGTAGTAGCGGTTTCAACCGCCGAATGTTAATGCAAAACGCAACCGAGAACGAGTTATTTCCAATTACCAATTACCAATTGTCATGGCAGAAGGATTGATTGCAGGTTTAGTGGTGTTTACCCTAGCATCGTTTGTGGGATTTGAAGTTATTAACAAAGTCCCACCGACGCTACATACACCTTTGATGTCGGGTTCCAATGCGATTTCAGGAATTGCTGTTTTAGGCGCAATTCTAATTTCAGGGCAAGGTAATGTAACTGTTACTTCGATTTTGGGGACGATCGCGATCGCCCTTGCCACAATTAACGTTGTTGCGGGTTTCTTAGTCACCGATCGAATGCTACAAATGTTCAAGAAAAAAGAGGTTAAAGCGTGAGTGATTTTCTGCCAAGTGCCATTCAACTAGGTTATTTAGTTGCCGCATCTTTGTTTATTGTCGGTTTGAAACAGTTGGGATCGCCCGCAACTGCGCGTCAAGGAAATGTGTTAGCTGCGATCGGGATGTTCATCGCGATCGTTGGTACATTGCTAGAAAAGCAAGTCATCAGCTACGAATTGATTGCTGTCGGCATCATCATCGGTTCCATTTTGGGAACAATCATGGCGAAAACCGTGGCGATGACGGATATGCCGCAGATGGTAGGTTTGCTTAACGGCTTTGGGGGCGCGGCTTCTGCCCTCGTTGCTGTGGGGGAATTCTGGCGCTATCTCAGCATCCCGGAATCGCCGGCACCTGACGCGACAATCACGATCCTTTTGGGCGTGTTGATTGGCGGAATCACTTTCACTGGTAGCCTTGTAGCGTTTGCGAAGCTGCAAGAATTGCTGCCGGGTGCGCCGATGACGTTTCCGCTACAACAGCCGTTTAATGCCATGCTGGCGATCGCGCTTTTAGCCGGCAGTGGCTATATGCTGACGAATCCCGAAAATGTGCCGGTATTCCTCGGTTTGGTGGCGATTTCCAATATTCTGGGAATCATGTTTGTGCTACCCATTGGGGGCGGCGATATGCCCGTGGTGGTGTCGCTGCTAAACTCTTATTCGGGGATTGCGGCGAGTGTGGCTGGGTTCATTTTGATGAACAATATGCTGATTATCGCTGGTGCATTGGTGGGCGCGTCGGGGATTATTTTGACGCAAATCATGTGTAAGGCGATGAATCGATCGTTGGGTAGCGTGCTGTTTAGCGCCTTTGGTAGCGGTGGCGGAAGTGCTGCGGCTGCTGGGGTTGCTGGTGGTGCGATCGACAAAACTGTTCGCAGTATCAATCTCGAAGAAAGTGCGATGATGTTAGGCTATGCGCGATCGGTTGTGATCATTCCGGGCTACGGGATGGCTGTAGCGCAAGCACAGCACGCCGTGCGCGAGTTAGCCGACGGTTTGGAAAAAATGGGAGTTGACGTGAAATACGCGATTCACCCGGTGGCTGGGCGGATGCCTGGGCACATGAATGTGTTGCTGGCGGAAGCAAATGTGCCCTATCCGCAGTTGTACGACATGGATGATATCAATCCGCAGTTTGAAGAGACGGATGTGGCGTTGGTGATTGGTGCGAATGATGTGGTGAATCCGGCGGCGCGTCACGATACGGCGAGCCCGATTTATGGGATGCCGATTTTGGAGGTTGATAAGGCTAAACATACGATCGTAATTAAGCGCGGGATGAGTGCTGGTTTTTCGGGTGTTGATAACGAGTTGTTTTACAAGGATAAGACGATGATGTTGTTTGGTAGCGCGAAGGATGTGGTTGCGAAGTTGGTTGCTGAGGTGAAGCAGTTGTAGGATTGCGAGGCCTAGAAACCGGGTTTTTTACGAAAAGACGCGCTGTAGTCGATATATTTGATGAAAAACCCGGTTTCTTTGGAGTTAGCAACCATCTTGATTACTCGGCGGTTGAAACCGCGTCTACACAAACAAAGTCCGCCTGCGCGGACTAAGAAAATAAGCGGGTATTTAAGTCTAGTTTGATATCAATATTCTTCAGTCGGCGGAGGCCGACTTCGTTTATGTAGAAGCGATTTCAATCGCCGAATCTTATCTCAGAAAATAAGCGGGTATTTAAGTCTAGTTTGATATCAATATTCTTCAGTCGGCGGAGGCCGACTTCGTTTATGTAGAAGCGATTTCAATCGCCGATTCTTATCTATATTGTCCGCCAGATAAATTAATTTAACGGGATAAATTCAATCCGATCTTGATATTCATTTTCAAAAGATGCTCCCGCAATTTCTATTAATTCGTCAATCACTTTGCCCATATCTGCATTCAAGCGAATTGTGAGAATTCCTAGAACGTGACGACCTTCGGCTGTATGATCTGACAAATGAACTGGCATTGAGCGTCGGTTATTAGTAACAAGGATAAAATTATTATCCTCGCACCAACACAAGATTTCTGGGTCTTTCGTTCCTTTCGGCGGAACACCTTCATCACCAACCATCAAAACAACCAGATCGGATTGATGATACAAAAGCTGCACCCGATATTCAGGATCGATATTTTCGTCTAACAGATATTTGACACTCATTAATAAACTCGATCTAGTTGTTGAGATTTCTGATTTTGCTCTTTAATCTGACGCATTTTCAAGACAAAAGGTGATGGATTGCGATCGTATTCAGCTTCAGCTTTGAGGCAATATTCTAACCAATCTCCTACATATTTACCGACAGTCTTTGTATTTTCCAGATAGTAGAGAATCGTAGCATAAACTTGAGCCATAGTCACTGTCCGAAATTTTTGAGCTATGGCTTCTGGAGTTTGGCAGCGGTGGATGTATTCGTACGGATATCTTCTGGTGTTAAAAATTCAAAGTAATCTTCTAATTGCATGATTGTTGATTATTTATATTTTTACTTGAGATTATATCACATCTTTCGCTGTTCGGTGGAGACGGGCGATCGGGTTTGGTTCCAATAGTCACTGGAAATAGGTATATGCAAAAATCCTTGTTCTCTGGCTGTTTGAAACCATTTTTCTGCTTCAGTGCGATCGGCTGCTACACCATCAGCACCGCACAGATAAATTCCTGCTAAGTTGTTTGAGGCAACACCATAGCCTTGCTCGGCGGATTTGATGTACCATTTAATTGCTTCTAATATTATCCTTTCTCGACCTAATCCTAAATGGTACATACTGGCAATAATGCACTGGGATTCGGCATTTCCTTGTTCTGCTAGTGGTTTTAACAAGCTAAATGCTTGGGTATAATCTTGGTTATTAAAGGCGGCTAGACCTTTTTCTAAGTCAGACATTAACGACGATTAATAAATTTTAAGTAAGTGAACATAAACATCATCATGCCATTGCGAGGAACGAAGCAATCGCCTAGTCTCTGCGATTGCTTCGTTCCTCGCAATGACAGACAATATATTATATGTTTACCTACTTATATACTATAATAGCATTAAACCAATTCAGGAAACATTTTCATGAACAGGGAATTAATTCCCCGGCGGTTTTCGGGAATTCGTTACTTGGCTGATGTAGAAATTCTCAACTTATTATCGCTGTTGTTGTCTATCAAAATTTTATCGAGGATTCAGTACCGTGAGTAATAATGGAAATTTCTTTAACGTCGCAAACCTGACTGTCGGTGTACTAGGTTTGTTTGCGGCTGTTGGCGGTGTCGCCATTGCTTATGCTCAAGGTTGGTCGCCCCTGGTGTTTGGAAAAGATGCTCGTTTTTCCTGCCAAAATCAGCCAGATACTCAGCGGGGAGGTGAAGTTTGGACTGTCATGTACCGTCAGGATAAAGGTCAACAACCTTGGCTAAAAATGGTGACAACTTTAGGCGGTGATTATACGCCTCTAAGACGCTGCGAAATAATTGCTGAACGATTGAACGGTTATCGCAAAGATGGTTTGACTAAGTTAAGTTATCGAGGCGATCCTAATACGCCAAAGCAATACGTGATTTGTGCTAAAACTAAGTTGAGTGGCGATAGTTGTCCGCTGTTGGTGACGTTGAAACCGGGTAGCGATACAGAGGCTTATAACGCAATGCGAGATATGACTGAAAGTTTGCAGAAAGGTACTCCGGTTTATCGGAGCGGGGGCGGGGTTCGCCTATCTTCTCGGTCTTCGCCAGAAATTGATTTAACTCCTTTTTTGGCAGAGGAGGATCGCCTTGCTGGAGCTAATTCTGCTAAGTGATATCATACTTGATAGCCAGCGAATGTCATTGTTTTAACAGTTCAAGAAGCCGGAAACGCAGGATTAGGAATTCCTGATGAGGATGTATTGGCTTTTGCAGTGAGTAATGAACGAGAAGTTTTGACTCTCAATCGAGGTGATTTTATTCGACTGCATCGCTCACAACCAGACCATGCTGGTATTATCATTTGTACTCAAGATAGCAACTGGGAAAGACAGGCGACCCGAATTAATGACGCTATTTCTGCTGAAGAAACATTGAGTGGCAAATTGATTCGAGTTAATCGTCCTTCAATGTAAAGAAAGCCAACCATATAAAATGATTGAGATTGTAAAAAATGGCACTGAAAGAATTAAAAAAACAACTCCTTGCCTTAACTCCCATTGAAAAAACTCAAGCAATACAGCTATTAGTTCAAAGTTTAAGCAATACTTGGCAAGGAATTGAAAAAACTCCGGGCGTATGTGGTGGCGATGCTAGAATTACCAAGACTCGCATACCTATTTGGTCGATCGCAAATTATCGCCTTCTGGGTGCAAATGATGTGCGGATTTTGCAAGACTTTCCTCATTTGAGTGCAGCGGATTTGGCGAATGCTAGGGCTTACACTGAGGCACACCCAGAAGAGATTGAAGCTGCGATCAGAGAAAATGAGGAAGCCTAAAACATGGCACAAATTTCTGCGATCGAAGATTTTAAATATAATAAAATCCTAAAGAATTAATCGAACTGCCAAAGTTGTACTAACCTTAGATCTAAAGTCAATTAAATTCAAAAAAAATCAACTATGTCAGATAAACCTTTTAACATCCGCCAACTAGACGGCCTAGACTATGACGAAGCAGAACCCCTCCTGGAAGATTATCAGGAAACTCTAATCGAGTTATTTGTCAATTCTCCCGAAGGAGAAGAATACGGTAAAACTTATCCAGACGTTGGATCTTGGATATCGCAGTTCATTTATTACGCTTTCAGCTATGAAGGTTTTACACTACCTTGCATGAAAGTGGCAGATGTGGAAACTGTAATCGAAGACTTATTTCCCAGGAAAGTGACTTTGCTTTCGCCGGAAGACGGTGAAAATGCTATCCCGGAATTATTGGCGTTATGGCAATTTTTGAAACGAGAATTTAAACTGCAAAATGCCACTTCAATTATCAAATACCTGCGGGATATTGAGCCGGAATTTCAGGAGATTATGGAAGATTCTTCTAAATTCGGATTTGCCAAATCCTTTGTAACGCTCGGTCATCAAGCAGGGTTTGATATGAGTACGGAGGAAGGTCTAAAACAATTTCAGCAGATATATAATGCTAAAATTGCCCCTACGCTTGCATCTGAAAACTCCGATCTATTTGGATGGTCAAGCAAACCGATCGGTGGTAGTCCTGTCAATGGCTCTAAGGCAAGTAAAGCAAAGCAAAAAAAAGCAAAAAATATGGCGGCTGAATCGAGAAAACGCAACCGCACTAAGAAAAAATAAGGGTTTAGCAAGTATCTATCCTCACTTCACTCTTCTTCTGATTCTTCTCGCCATCTTGCTCGCTGCTTCCCGCCCGCGAAACTTCCAAACTAACAAAAAATCCGGTTGATAAAGCTAAACTCATCAGCATCCTAACTCAAACTTTAACCAACGGTTCTCTAGGCGTTAAAAAAACTCCCGGCGTGTGTGGCGGCGATGCCTGTGTTGGCAATACTCGCATACAAGTTTGGGTACTTGTCGGGTATCGCCGTCTCGGATGCAGCGATGCTGAACTTTTGAAGTGCTATCCCCATTTGACTGCGGCTGATTTAGTCAATGCTTGGGCTTATGCTGATGCTTACCCAGACGAAATTGAAGCAGCAATAGTTAGAAATGAAGCAGCATAAAACATGGCGCAATTACCCATAACAGAAATTACCGACTCCGACAAAGAAACCGGGTTTTTTACAACAATACTTCGTTACTACCGACAGATTAGGTAAAAAACCCGGTTTCTGAACCCCATCCAAAAATCTTACAACTAAATCCCCCATTGAACCCAATATTAGGTAAAATCATCTGGGTGTCTGAGGATTAACTATATGCGCTGGGTTCGATATGTGGCGATCGCGATCGTCAATGCTTTCGGTGTCGTCATCGGTATAATTTGGGTTGCCATCCCTACGACAGTGGCTCAACCTACTCTAAACTACAAACTCGCACTCTCGGCGCGACAACCCGACGGCGACACTCCGCA
Organism: Microcoleus sp. PH2017_24_DOB_U_A; assembly: GCF_020738205.1. Lineage (NCBI taxonomy): Bacteria > Bacillati > Cyanobacteriota > Cyanophyceae > Oscillatoriales > Microcoleaceae > Microcoleus > Microcoleus sp. PH2017_24_DOB_U_A. The sequence goes on along the minus strand of NZ_JAEQCT010000078.1, from coordinate 40,855 downwards.
ATCCCTCCCGGAACTCTACAAATTGCGCGATCGCCTCAAGGTACGATTAGATAAACTTGCCCAAACTCCCGACAGCAGTCTGTTTTCTCCCGAATATTGGCAACCAGAAAGCCCCCGCCACCAATCCCAAACTCTTACGCAGCAACTCCAAAACCTTCAAAATCAGATTGAAATAGAAAAACAAGCCAAAAATAACTGGGACGAAGCTGCTAGAATAGCTTCCCAAGCCGTCGTCATTGGACGCACTTCTAAAGCCGATCCCGCTACTTGGGAACAGTCGCAACGCTTTTGGCAATTGGCTATCAATACCCTCCGACTCATTCCCCACGGTTCTTTGTTGGCTGAACGCGCGATCGACAAAACCATCGAATATCAAGGAAACCTCACTCTCGCTACCTACGAATGGCAAGTAGCACGTTCTGCACAGAAAATTAGAGCCGAGGAAGAACAGGTAAGAGAAATTGCCAGAAAAGAACAAGAGAAGATAGAATTTGCTCGCCGCGAAATAGAGAGACAAGAACAAGAGAAAAAAGAACTCGCCCGCAGAGAACTAGAACAACAAGAATTTGCAAGGCAAGAATTAGTCCGCAAAGAACAAGAAAAACAAGAACTTGCCCGCCAAGCAAAAGAAAGGGAAGAATTAGCACTAAAAGAACTCACAAGACAAGAATTAGAAAAGCAAGAACTCGCCCTAAAAGAACAACAAAGACAACAATTAGAACTCAATCAACAACCAACTCCTCAACCAACTCCCGAGTCAACCGCAACACCAACTCCCGAATCAACCGCAACCGCAACTCCCACCCCAGTTACGCCCGCAACCTCAGCGACCAACTTCTTCTTTGCCGGAGATACTAACAGAGACGGCAAAATTAATCAGGTAGACGAAGCCGGAAAAGAACAATGGTCATTGTCCAGCGGCGCGCTGATTGTGTATAACGATCGCAATAACGATCGCCGCAGCAAAATACCGACTTGGCAAGAAACCAAGGTTAGCGTTCCTCGCCGCGCAGCAATGCTTTCTCAAGTTAATTTAATCCTGTCGGAAAACTTCAAAGATTCTCAATTATTTATCACCGCTGACAGCATTGGCAGCTCTCACATCAGCGTTTTTCAGAAAACTGCCGACGGCTGGCTACCTGTAGATATATCCGGTACTAAACCCCTAATTTTCAACACGAATATTGTTTTAGGAGTGGAAGCAAAACAATTTGCCGATCGCAATTGGAACGGCCAGGTTAATCTCAAAGCAACTGCCGAAAACAACGGTCAACAAATCGCCACCACCACAATCCAAATGGGCGTTAGTCCTTGGATGATAGCACCAAATACAGCACCCGTAACAGAACTTCAGGTCAGCGACCGAGGCTCGGCTAACAGTGAATTTATCTCCCAACTCAAACAAGCTGTAGAACCCACGGGCGCTCAAGTAAAAATCATCCAGGGCGATAATGCTTGGATGCAAGACAGTCAGAAAAATGGCTACGTTCAAGTTCCAGAAAAATCCGATATGCGTCAAGTTAATGTCGCGATTAAAAGCCCTAGCAATCCAGCACTCGACAAGCCGGCTAAGTCAAATCAAGAGCGGGATTTGAGAGTATTTAAAATTGGCAAACCTCGCTCTTTAGACCCTGTGAATCAGTGGTCTGATGGCTACGGCAATTTGCAAGTGACGCCACCGATTCCCGGACATCCAATGGGTCGAGTTTATTACGGAAATTCGGGGAATGCTGGTTTTAATCCTGAGGTACTTGATTTTATTCAAGCTCAAAGAATTCAAGGCCCAGCGGTGGATATTGATACTTCTTGGCTTTTGACTCGTCAAGTCGATGAAATTATCAATTTTATTCCCAGTCAAACTCCCGGAAAATATATAATGGCGATCGCCAGTCCAGAAGCCGGAGTTAGGCTGTTGGAAGAATTGGCGGGAAAAGGTTATGGTGATGTTACAATCAATCGCGGCTTGAGCACCGAAACTACAGTCAGGGCTGCATTGAATAATCCTGCTTTAATTCAACACAATCTCAATCTGCAAAAGCAGAAAATCTATCCGATTTTAGAGAAGTTGAAAAGAGAGTTTTCCCTCGCAGACGACCAAATCGTTCAGGTTCCAGCGATGTTTGGCTACAGCGGTTATGCTTGGTGGCCGAATATGGTCAATTCGGTGCCTGTTAACGGTAAGTTGTTAGTCTCAAATCCGCGCGGCCCGATAATTGATGGTCTAGATTACACTCAAGAAAGATTGCGCCAATTGCTGCTTCCTGCTGGTGTTAGCATGAGTTTTCTGGACGATAGATATTATCAAGAATTGAAAGGAAATGTACAGTCGGCGACGAATACTGTGAGGAAGCCTGAACCCCGGCCTTTTTGGCAATCTTTGCCTAATAATTGAGTATCTTGTAGGGGCGGGTTCGCCAAAAATTCCCGCCAAAAACCCACAATCTCAAAAACCCGCCCCCACCCAACGATAAATTCAAATGTACCAATTTTGTAGTCAAAGTAGGGTACGTCGCTGCGATAATCTAGGTAATTTACGACAATATATGAGCGACGCACCCGCGCCGCGAGTGATATCGTTTCCGGTTGTATGGAAATGATTTAACCGCAGAGGGCGCAGAGGACACAGAGAGAGAATAGAGAGATTAATAATTCCTATGCAACGGGATTTGATATGAAAGTAGGGTGTGTCGCTGCGATAATCTCGGTAATTGACGACAATATATGAGCGACGCACCCGCGCCGCTGTTACAAATGAACGGGTAGTTTTAACACTCAATTGAATCGATTTTATCCGACTGCACGCTTCACAGCCTAACCATGCTGGTATCATTGTCTGTAAAGACGACCAACAGGACAGACAGAGGATGGCTGCACGAATTTCGGAGGCTATTTCTAATGTGGAAACATTGACAGGGAGGCTTTTTAGAGTCAATCATCCATCTCGATAAATATCAGAGGTTTTAAAAGTTGCTAAATTTGCGATCGCCCCAACCGACAAATTTCTCATAAAATTGGCTTGTAGTGAGGACTTCAGTCCTAAGTGCGATCGTCCCGCCCGCGCCCTCAGCATCATTGGGCTATCACCAGATTTAATATAACGTAAAATGTCTAAAAGCAGTATTTGTACAAAAAATTTAGTCCCATGAGTAACGAACAGGAAAAAAATCAAATTTTGACTCAGCAACCGGAAACAATTGCTACTGACAGCGATGAGTTCGCGAATACTGTCATTACCAATCCCCATACAACCTCCGAACCCGCAGAAACTCTCGCTGAAATCCCCCCAATTGAAGATGCTTTAGCAGCAACTTCCGAACCCCCAGAAACTCCTACAGAAAATCTCCCCAGTGAAAATGTTTTAGCAGCAACTTCCGAACCCCCAGAAACTCCTACAGAAAATCTCCCCAGTGAAAATGTTTTAACAGCAACTTCCCAACCCCCAGAAACTTCCGATGAAATTGCCGCACCCGAAAATATTTTAACGGCAATAGACGAAACAGAAACAATTCCAATTTCCGCCGAAAATGCCCCGGAAACCAGTCAAAATATCGGTGATTTACCTGTTACAAATTACACCGCAAATCCCGATCGCAAACCAAGTCGAATCTGGCAAATATTGGCAATTTTTCTGAGCGGAATGTTAGTCGGTTCCACGATAAGTCTCGGCAGTTTGCTCGCGTGGAGAATGTATCAAGAAAGAGCGAACCTTCAAATCAGATTGCCTTCCGACGTACCCCTGCCTGAAAGCCCTCCCCCTGTTCCAACAGCGCGCGCCTACCGCCAGCCCGGAGTGCCCCCAGCACCCCAGCAGACACTGCCCGCCAACAGCGCACCATCGCCGAATCCGACTCAAGTACCATCGCTCTCAGGCGTTCCGCAACTTGCTTCCCCGTCACCGTTACCTTCTCCGGCGGCGTCTCCCGCTGCGGTGGAAACCCCTGTAACTGAGCGAGTTAGCTTTCCAGCAGGTGCTACCGGAACTACTCTCAGCAATAGTTTGCCAGCCAACAAATCGAAGCGCTACTTGCTAGAATGCAATAGCGGCCAAAGCATGACAGTAAAGGTTCAAGAAGGTCAAGTTAGTGCAGATATTATTGCTCCTAACGGTGAAAAAGTAGGTACTGTTGATAGCACAGGTCAGTGGCAAGGTCAACTAGCCAGCAGCGGCGATTATACTATTGAAATTTCGGGCGATCGCCAAGCAAACTACGGAGTGAAAATTGAAGTCAAATAGCCAGTATAATTGTATCAGGGGGTAGTTGCACAATAGATCGACCCGCCCTGGTTGCCAATGGGAGCATCTCAGTTTTGTAAAAAGCATTTTTTTTATTGTAGTGCGAGCGTCCCCGCTCGCGTATTGTACAATACGCGAGCGGGGACGCTCGCACTGTAAATGCAAAAGTGAGATGCTCCCGTTGCCAATTACCCATTACCAATTACTAATTACCAATGGTCGCACAAGTATCTCCAAGCATCTACGAAGCAAAGACTCAGGAAATTGCTAAAGAAATCCTTAAGGCAACTCAAGACAAAAAGCGATCGTTTTTCGGTCAATTGCAAGACCAAATGCGCTGGGACGACAAACTGATGGATTGGGCAATGGCCAGCCCCGGACTGCGGGTGCAATTGTTTCGATTTATTGACTGTTTGCCCGCCCTCCGCAGCAAGCCGGAAATTGCCCGCCACTTGCAAGAATACCTGACTGTGGAAGAGGTAGAATTGCCGGAAGCTTTGAAAAAATTGCTAAGTTTTACTAACGCTGATTCGATTCCTGGACAATTGGCGGCGACGACGGTTGCACCTGCTGTAGAAACTTTGGCGCACAAGTATATTTCTGGGGAAAATATCAAGCAGGTAATTAAAACCTTAGAACGACTTCGCAAAGATAAAATGGGTTTTACAGTTGACCTTTTGGGCGAAGCTGTGATTACTGAAACTGAGGCGGAAGTTTATCTGAATCGCTATTTGGAATTGATGACCGAATTGAGCAGTGCAGCTAAGAATTGGTCGCAGGTAGATGCGATTGATAAGGCTGACGGCGAAACTCTGCCGCGAGTGCAAGTATCTGTCAAGTTAACGGCTTTTTATTCTCAGTTCGATCCGCTGGATGCGAAAGGCAGCGAGGAAAAAGTTAGCGAGAGAATTCGCCTGTTATTGCGGCGCGCTAAAGAGTTGGGTGCGGCTGTTCACTTCGACATGGAACAGTACGAATATAAGAGTTTAACTCTCAGCATTCTCAAAGACTTATTGTTAGAGGAAGAGTTCCGCAGTCGCACAGATGTCGGAATTACAATGCAGGCATATTTACGCGATAGCAAACAAGATTTGCAAGGCATTATTGCTTGGGCGAAAAAACGCGGCAATCCGGTAACGGTGCGTGTGGTGAAAGGCGCTTACTGGGATCAGGAAACTATCAAGGCGATGCAGAAGGATTGGCCGCAGCCTGTCTATAATGACAAGGTTGCTACGGATGCAAATTTTGAGCAGATGACTCAGTTACTGCTGGAAAATCACGAATATTTGTATGCTGCGATCGCAAGTCACAACGTCCGATCGCAAGCCAGGGCGATCGCGATTGCCGAGACTCTCAATATACCGCGCCGCCGCTTTGAGATGCAAGTGCTGTACGGCATGGGCGACAAACTGGCCAAGCTTTTGGTCGATCGCGGTTATCGCGTCCGAGTATACTGTCCCTACGGCGATTTGCTCCCAGGAATGGCTTATTTGATCCGCCGATTGCTGGAAAATACCGCCAACAGTTCGTTTATTCGGCAAAGTTCCGAAGAAATGCCGATCGAACAATTATTAGCCGCACCAGTCGCTAATGGCAACGACCAGATAGCTTACAGCAAAGTATTTCCCAACGTCGCCGATACCGACTACGCCAATACCAAATTGCGGCAACAAGCAGAAGCAGCCATCAAATCAGTGCGCGCCAACCTAGGTAAAACATATTTGCCACTAATCGATGGCGAGTACCAAAACACCGAAACAACAGTTAATTCCCTCAACCCTTCCAATCCCGCAGAAGTAGTCGGAAAAATCGGATTACTGTCTGAAGAACAAGCCAAACAAGCCCTAGAAGCAGCCAAAGCAGCCTCCACAAGTTGGCGCAAAACCCCCGTTCGCCAGCGCGCCGGAGTCCTCCGCAAAGCAGCCGAATTGATGGAACAGCGGCGCCACGAACTGTCAGCTTGGATGGTGTTTGAAGTCGGCAAACCAGTCAGAGAATGCGATGCCGAAGTTTCCGAAGCCATTGATTTTTGTCGCTACTACGCCGACGAAATGGAACGGTTGGAACAAGGACAAAATTACGACATTCCCGGAGAAAACAACCGCTATACCTATCAACCGCGCGGCATTTCTCTGATTATTTCACCTTGGAATTTTCCCCTGGCAATTCCCGTCGGGATGACAGTTGCATCGCTAGTTGCAGGTAACTGTACCTTACTCAAGCCTGCGGAATTTTCCACAGTAATTGCTGCAAAGATAGCTGAAATTTTGCTAGAAGCTGGCATCCCCAAAGGCGTATTTCAATACGTACCTTGCAAAGGTTCAACCGTCGGCGCTTACATGGTGAAACATCCCGACGTTCACATGATTACCTTCACAGGTTCTCAGGAAGTTGGCTGTCAGATTTATGCCCAAGCTGCGATTTTGCAACCGGGACAAAAACACCTGAAGCGAGTAATTGCGGAAATGGGTGGCAAGAATGGAATTATTGTCGATGAAAGTGCGGATTTAGACCAAGCAGTTGCTGGCGTAGTTTATTCTGCCTTTGGATATAGCGGTCAAAAATGTTCCGCTTGTTCGCGAGTAATTGTGGTCGAGTCGGTGTACGATGCTTTTGTGGAAAGATTGGTAGAAGCAGCGCGATCGCTCAATGTCGGCCCTGCTGAAAATCCCGGCACTCAAGTCGGGCCTGTCATCGATGCTACGGCGCAGTCGCGCATCCGCGAATACATCGAAAAAGGTCGCGCTGAAGCTAAGATAGCCTTAGAAATGGCCGCGCCCCAAACCGGTTATTTTGTCGGCCCAGTGATTGTGACGGAAGTCGCGCCGACTGCAACTCTCGCCCAAGAAGAAATTTTCGGCCCAGTTTTGTCGGTGATTCGGGCTCATAATTTCGATGAGGCGATCGCAATTGCTAACGATACAAATTTTGCTTTAACTGGCGGATTGTATTCTCGCACACCTTCGCATATCGATCGCGCCAAAGCCGATTTTGAAGTCGGAAATCTGTACATCAATCGCGGAACCACTGGCGCCGTGGTATCGCGCCAACCCTTCGGAGGATTCAAACTTTCGGGAGTTGGTTCCAAAGCGGGCGGCCCGGATTATTTGCTGCAATTCCTCGAACCTCGTACTATAACTGAAAATATTCAGCGCCAAGGTTTTGCACCGATTGAAGGAGTAGACGATTAATCAGTTGACAGTTGACAGTTGACAGTTGACAGTTGACGATTTGTAGGGGCGAAGCATTTCGGCAGTAAATCTCTGATTCTCACTCATAAGTTATGTGCCGAAATGCTTCGCCCTCTGCAAAAACCAGATGCACCTGTCCTCACTACAAACCATGTTGTCTGTAAGGACTTCAGTCCTCTCTCTGGCTATTAAGAAAGAAAGAAGCACTAATACCATTTTTTTAAAGTTATGACAGACTTTAGAAAACAGGGAAAGGGGATCATCCCGATTGTACAAACATATCCGCAAGGGCGAAGCATTCGCGCCTGTATCCTATCGACTATAGGAGAGATTGTCAGCGCGAATGCTTCGCCCCTACAAAAACGGGATGCTCTGAGCGTGAAAGTGGATTAATTACAATGTCTTGTCGTCCTCGATCTCTATCGGATCTTTAGACAGAAGGACTAAAGTCCTCACTACGAACCGTGTTGTCTGTGGGTGACATCAAAAAAGTTCTGCGAGATTAGCTAGTTAAAAAATGGAATATACTAAAAATCGCGATCGACTAAATTCTCACAACCCTCCACTTGAGAAGTGGTTGCGATTTTTAATTATAGCCGTATTGGCGATCGGCATTTTATTTCGATTTGTCAATCTCGATCGCAAATTCTACTGGATCGACGAAAACTATACTTCCTTAAGAGTTTCCGGCTACACCGAAGCCGAAATTATCAAACAAATTTCATACCAGAAAATAACTTCGCCCTCGGATTTACAAAAATACCAGCAGATCAACTCCCAAAAAACTTTAAGCAATACCCTCAATTCCTTAACAACCGAAGACCCCCAACACCCGCCACTCTATTACATACTAGCGCGATTTTGGGCGCAATGGTTCGGCAGTTCCGTGGCAACAATGAGAAGTTTGGCCGCCGTCATTAGCTTGCTAGTATTTCCCGCCATTTATTGGCTGGCTTGGGAGTTATTTGAATCCTCTGCTGTGGCTTGGATGGCGATCGCAATTCTCGCCATTTCTCCCTACCACATCCTGTTTGCCCAAGAAGCCAGACAGTACAGTTTGTGGACATTAACTACCATTTTATCCAGTGCAGCCTTATTGCGAGCAATGCGCCCGGATGTCAATCAAAATCCAATGTTGCTGATTTATCACTGGACACTATACGCAGTCACAGCAGCAATGGGATTGTACACCCACTTATTATTTATCTGCGTAGCCGCAGCCCACGCAATCTACGTCGCAGTTATTGCCAACTGGCGCGATGTTAAAACATTTATTGCCTATTATGCAGCAGCAATGGTCGCCTTAATTGGCTTCATGCCTTCCCTCGTAAATATTGTCGAAAACTTCAATCAAGTTAGAAGTACCACAGTATGGGCAGAACAAACAAATCTCTTCAGATTAGTCAGCAGGTGGGTGGGCGCAGTCAGCATAGGATTTTTTGATATTGGCACTGATGGGACTGCCAACGCCGCACAACTAGCCTTGGTAATTCCCGTTGGCATCCTGATTCTAGCTTTAGTCGGCTATTCCCTTTATTTTCTATGCCGGCAAACACCAAAACGGGTTTGGTTATTGATATTATTGTTAATTGCCACAACTGCCTTATTTTTGGCAGTGCCCGATATACTTAAAGGCGGGAGGCGATCGGCAAATCCGCGATATTTAGTTCCTTGTTATGTGGGAATTCAGCTAGCAGTTGCTTACCTGCTGTCTGTGAAAATTAGCAACAATTTTGATAACTCAAAACTGCAAAGACTGTGGAAAATAGTTATAGTTGCACTGTTTTGTGCAGGCATCATCTCCGGTGGAGTTAGTTCTCAAGCCGATAGTTGGTGGAATAAAGGCAGCGGTTGGTTGCGTGCGGAATTAGAAGTCGCAGCGACTGTCAATTCTGCAAGCAATCCCTTAATTATCAGCGATGCGAATATCGCATACATCATGCCTTTAAGTTATCGCCTGCAACCAAAAGTCAAACTGCTAATCCAACCCCGCTGTTACACTTCTTGTTACACAAATCGAGAGTTGGCACGAAAAAAACCAGAACCTCCGAAAATTCCCAGCGGTTTGGGCGAGTTGTTTTTATACAGGCCTTCCTCAGATTTGCGATCGGCAATTGAACAGCAAAACTATCAAATAGATCCGGTTGGTGGTAATGTCGAACTCAATCTGTGGAAACTCACCAAAAAATAATTTATAGCGGTTCTCAAAAAAGTGAGGTACGTTGTTGGGATGGGAGCCCTCTTATATTTATTATATAGTAAGCGAGGTCGCATAAAAAACTCCATTTATAGTCACACCTCATCTTTCTGAGAAAGGCTATAAAAACATTAACTAATCAAAATCTGGTTTGCCGGGAAATACTGCCCAGAAACCTGGTTTTTGGAACTATGTCGCAAGTATAATAGAACATAATTACTTTTTGCGGTAAGCTATGATTTAAGAATCACAAACATAACATCAAAAATCTAAAATGACAGTAACTGAAACCTCCAATATTCGCAGACTGCTGTGCGATCCAGATTTAGGGCTAATCCCTCATCTAGAAAAGTGCCTGCAAGATTTGCACTCTTCCTCGATCGCCAATGGAGAGAAATTTAAGCTAGAACCTTACGATATCGAACTCAACAACTGCCACACTCAGAAGCATCCCAACGACCAAAAACCCCTTGTCACTCAGTCAGTGTTAATGAAAATTCCCCTGACTGGGAAAGTTCAAGACAAGATGCACCTGTATCTGATCGCAAGTGAGTTGCAGAACCAAATCGATATCAAAATTATCGACTGGAGTGCCTTAGAACGCCGCCAATACGACATTCACGGCATCCCCTTAAAGCAGCCGATTACCAAAATAGATGGCGAGATGAATTACGAGTTAGTATTCGATCGACCAGGCTACTGCTGCATCACCCTGTGCCGTCAATTTGACTTGACTTACGCCGCCAATTATTAAGTTTTTAGGTACGTTGTTGCGCTTGAGCGCTCTTATAGCGGTTATCAGAAAGATGAGGTATGTTGTTGGGCTTCAGCCCTCTTGGTTTAAGGGTTATATAAGCTGTCAGTTATACCTCATCTTTTTGAGAAAGGGTATATATATTTAGGCGCTCTGATATATATATTGAAAGAGCGCTGAAGCGCAACTACGTACCTTTGAAAGAGCGCTTAAGCGCAACTACGTACCTTTGAAAGAGCGCTTAAGCGCAACAACGTACCTTTTTAAACCGATCGACTCGCCGTTTCCGCCAGAATCTGCTTAATTTGAGCAGGAGTCAGACTGGGATTGGCTTGCAACATCAAAGCTATCACCCCGGATACGTGCGGCACTCCCATGGAAGTACCCGCAAAATATCGATAGGGAACCCCCGGTTGAGAAAGCGACACCGTTGAATAAACGTCCCCAGCATCAGCCCTGCCGCCGTCGCCACCCGGAGCGACAAAATAACTAATTGTGTTAGATCCCGCCCGGTTAGAATAATCGGTAAACAAGCCATTCCGGTTAACTCCACCGACAGTAATGCCTACCTCAGTTGCAAACCTACCCGGATAATCTACATCCGGGCGAGCATCATTTCCTGCCGCCGAAATCACCACCACGCCCTTAGCTTCCGCCGCTTGAATCGCGCTCAATTCTTGATCGTTGAACTGTTGACCGCCAAAACTTACATTAATTATCTTTGCCCCATTTGCCACCGCATAATTAATCGCATTAATTTCATCCCTAATTTTGCCTACTCCTGTGCTGTTGAGTATTTTCAAAGGCATAATCTTGGCAGTCGGAGCCGTTCCAGTTATTCCCACCCCATCCTTTTTCGCCGCAACTAAACCCGAGATATGAGTGCCATGATTGTTATCATCCATTGGATCGTTATCGTTGTTGGCAAAATCCCATCCCCGGAAATCATCTACAAAGCCATTGCCATCATCATCTACGCCGTTGCTAGCTTTATTTCTACCTGTGGCATCAACGCCATTTTCCCCCCCATTGCTCCAAACATTCCCTGTTAAATCCGGGTGATTGTAGTCAATGCCGCTGTCGATAACTGCTACGATAATGCCATCTCCAGTCAAACCCTTCGCCCAAACTTCTGGAGCTTTAATTAAGTCTCTGCCCCACTCATCGCCGCCCAAGTCGGGAACATCAGGAAAAGTTGGCACACCTTGAGCTTTAGCAACTGCCGCCGCTGCATTCACCAAACCGAACCCAAAACGAGAGTCAAAACCCGGTGAGTTGCTGGGATTGTCAGGAACAATAGTTGCAGGAGTTGCAGATAAATTTAGGGTAAAATTTGTATTACCTTGGTTTTGATAAACTCGGACAAAGTATGTTCCGGCTGCCAAATTTTTGAGATCGATAGACTCTGGCGATAAACCGGGTTCTTTAGCAGAAGCAATAATATCGGTAAAGTCAATAGAATTGTCGCCGTTAATATCTTTAATCACAGCCACGTCAACATCGGCACTAAAACCGCTGACAGTTAATTTAAAGTCGTTATTTGCAGGCAAAGTAAAGCGATAAAGGTTGTCTGGGCGGGCGTTGCTAACCGAGTCAGCGATGGTTTGAGTGCTGCTCAAAACACCTAAATCTCGGGCTTGGCTGAGTTGGTTGCCCAATACGGTATTTGCAGAGATGAACTTACCGCTGAGGTTTTGTGGTGATGTGTTGGCGACTAAGCCTAAAATGGCACCGGATTGGCGAATTTTAATTACTGTATTGGGAGTGCCGGAAACTGTTTCTAAAGTGAGGTCTGCTTCGGTAAGATTGTCAGTTAGTCCGATCGCATCCTCAAAACTGTTAAAGTCAGCGATCGCGTCTGCAACAGCCGGATCTGAGACTGGGGAGTTGCTGCGAAGGACAAAGGTATCTGCGCCCAAACCCCCTGTCAGCGTATCTTTGCCTCCATCGCCCATTAAAACGTCGCTACCGTTGCCGCCGTTGAGGCTATCATCTCCCCTACCTCCTTGCAAGGTATCGCTGCCCTTACCGCCAAATAGGAAGTCATTGCCGGCACCGCCGTTAAGCAAGTCATTCCCGACACCACCGAAGAGAGTATCGGAATTGCCACCGCCGAGGAGTCTGTCGTTACCATTATCACCGCTGAGGCGATCGGCATCCGAGGCACCGACAATAAAATCATTACCTCCGAGGGCAAAAAGTCCGTTACGATAAGGAGTCAAAAAGCCCGGAGTTAATGCGAAACTATTGGCGCTATCATCTAAAAGATAGGAAAATCCGTCGGGGCTCGGGCCGGCCATAAAAATTTACTCCTTAAATTGCGATCGATCTAAATTTTAGATTTCAAACATGAAATTGTCCTTAATAAATCTACCATCCCAAATTCATTAATCAGGATCGGAAAATGGGAAAACAACACTTGCATCGAATTCAGAATTTTTTCAACCTCGCCAAATCACGTTTAAAGCCTTATTTGCGCTATGTGATTTTGGGCGGCACGTTTTTATTTATTGCCAAAGCTTTTGTAAGTCATTGGCAAGAAGTCGCTAATATCCGAATTCGAGCCGAAAGTTTTCCGTTATTGGCGATCGCGGTTGGTATCACGTTACTGTCTCTAATTTTTGTCGGCTGGGTGTGGATGTTGATTTTGCGCGAATTCCGCCAACCTGTCAATGCCGCCTGGGCGATTCAAGTTTTTCTCAAGACTAATATTGCCAAGTATTTACCGGGGAATATTTGGCATTTTTGGGGTCGCATCTTGGAGGCCAAAAAGGCAGGCATTGCGCCCAAAGCTGCTACTCTCAGCGTCTTGCTGGAACCGTTGCTGATGGCTTCTGCGGGCGTGCTGATTGGGTTGATTTGTTTTGAGGGCGCCGATGGCTATTTGCGAATTGTCGGCTGTGCTGCTATTTTAATAGCCATTCATCCCCGAATTTTAAATCCGATCGTCCTATTTGTAGAGCGGTTGAAGTTATCCAAGAACAAGGGGGAAAATTCAGAGGTTGGGGATGCTGGGGGCGATCGACTAATTTCGCCTTTAGAGTCTAGCTCCAATCTAGCTAAAAAAATATCTAATGTCAAGTCCGAGCGCCAAAATAATTTGCCAATTAAACGCTATCCTTTAGTGCCGTTAATCGGACAAATCTGTTTTATCGGATTGCGGGGCAGCGGTTTTTTGCTAACGGTAATGGCTTTAAATCCGGTAAATTTTATCGATATTCCCAACTTGTTCGGTGCTTTTGCTTTGGCGTTTGTTGTGGGTTTGGTTGTACCGGGTGCGCCTGGAGGGATGGGAGTATTTGAAGCAACGGCGATCGCCCTTTTGGACGATCGCTTTTCTACGGGTATAATTTTGAGTGCGGTGGCTTTGTATCGGATTATCAGTATTCTGGCGGATGTTTCCGGTGCTGTTTTGGCGAAAATTGATCGGAGGCGCGATCGGTTTATGTAGGGCGGTGGATGGTGAATGATATCAGTTCAGGTTGCACCGTCAGGATACAGGACACGGCAATGCCGTCTCCTGTATCCAAAATAATATTGTAGGGACACGGCAATGCCGTCTCCTAATTTCTTAGGCTATAATCAAACAAGATTGTACAATGTGGTTTCTGTTTCAACTTAACTATTGAGCGATTTTAGTTTGGGATATCATTATGCTATCAATAATTTATCCTCATATCGAGAAAGTAGCGGGTCAACCCGCACGGTTGCAGCGGATACCCCGCGTGCGGGTTGTTCATATTGTGATGGATTATCTAGCTTATGGTTGGTCAGTGGAAGAAATGTGCCGCCAGCATCCTTATTTGATGCAGTCGGAGGCTCATGCAGCGATGGCTTATTACTTCGACTTTCAAGCTGAAATTGAGCAGGAGATTCGTGCAGAATGGGAGCAGGTACAACAGGAAAAATCTCTGCTTTCGCCTTTACCATTTTTCGTGAAAATGCGAGCTAAGGGGTTGCTGTAAGTGGCATCGCATTTTGGTATCAGAAGATTGGGTTGGGATAGAATAGAAATAAGGTCTTTGAGTAAAGTCTATGTCGGCTAGGGATGTTTTCCATGAGTCTGTCAAATCCGCTCTTCTGAAGGATAATTGGGTGATTACCCACGATCCGCTGAAGCTAAAGTTTAGCAAAGACGATCGACTCAGGATTGACTTGGGGGCGGAAAAGCTTCTAGTTGCAGAGCGAGGTTTACAGAAGATTGCAGTCGAGGTTAAAAGCTTTCTGAGTGAATCAGCCATGTTTGATTTCCACTTAGCCCTCGGTCAATTTCTGAATTATCGACTAGCACTCAGGAGTCTGGAGCCAGATCGATCGCTCTATTTGGCAGTTCCGATCGCAGCCTATAATTCATTTTTCTGTCGTGCTTTGCCACAAGCGGCTATCGCTGAGTACGATCTGAAGTTGTTGGTATACGACCCTACTAATGAGGTGATTTTGGAATGGATCGATTAGCTAAATATCGGCAGATTGTTCGCACTTTCCTGATGGAATATAGTAAGACTAAACCCATCAATGGCGACATTGAAGTTCAGGTATTATTTGACACCGAACATGACCATTATCAGATATTAGATTTAGGTTGGGACGGTCATAATCGGATTTATAGTTGCCCGATTCACTTAGACATCCGCAATGAAAAAGTCTGGATTCAACGCAATCAAACTGATGAACTGATTGCTGAGGAGTTAGTGCTGATGGGTGTGGCGCGGGAGGATATTGTTTTGGGGCTTCAGCCTCCCTATGCAAGACCATTTACGAGCTATGGAGTTGCTTAGGCTGTTTGGAAAATGCTGTTTTACTCTCGATCGCGCGATCGGCTATAATCAAACAAGATTGCACAATGTGCTTCCTTTTTTCAACTTAACTATTTAGGGATTTTAGTTTGGGATGTAATTATGCTATCGATCGAGCAACTGATGAAAGAAGCTTTATCTTTGCCAAATGCGTTGAGAGCGCAGTTAGCAGAGAGGCTAGTTGAGAGTCTTGAATTTGATATAGACGGAACAGTTCAAAAGTTGTGGACTGCGGAAGCTAAGCAGCGTCGCGATGAAATCCGAAGCGGTATGGTTGAGCCAATTCCAGGAGAAGAAGCGTTAGCTCAGATTAGGCAGATTATAGCACAATGATAGAATTAATCAGATCGCCCTTCAATTAGATTAGTTTGTATAGGGGCGATCGTCTGAATCTATATCTTCTGTTCTTTGGTATTCTGAAAATGATGGAAGTGATACCCGAATGTTGATATCAATTGTTCCTGTATTAGTATCAAAACATATATTTCCGATCTTTACTAATAGCTCATTCGGCAAATAATTCCTTGAGTCAGATTGAACAGATGACTTAGTTTTATATCCTTCTTCCTCTAGCCAGTTAGGAATATTTCTCCAGTTGCCTACTGTTTCATTAGGCACATCTTTAATTTTTTTAAAGTATTGATATAAAGTTTTAGAGACATAGACCTCAACACCCTTGCGACTTTGATGTACTTGGTTAGCTATTTCAGCCGGACTGTAGCCACACAGCAAACCGCGCAAAAAAAGCTTTTCCCGTTCTGTGAGTCCCTTTCTGGCACGAGGAGATACTTGCCACTTGGCTTCTGCCATAGCTTTGTAGAGCCTTTCCAAGTCCCAGTTATTCGCGGCATCGGCAAAAATATCGTCGTTAGATGTCATCGCAGGGCATTGTGGTAAGTTGATAGCTAGAGCCTAACCAAAATTTATAGCTATGGCTAGTTGCTAGCTGGGTATAGCTAGTTTATCATCGTATTAGCTACTCAGATTTAGCTTATTTGGACTAACAAGGCATTATACCCACCCAAAGCTTTGCTAAATCATGCTTTCAGGCTATGTACGGTTAAAAAAATTCAGGGTAAAAGAGGAATTGAGAAATCGTTAGCTTGACAGAGTAAGCTTTTAGAGTTCTTGCTAATTTGCAATAACTTCAGAATTTGTTACTTAAGTAAGTAAGTCAAGATTAATTGCTCCCTTTGCCCGAATGACTAAGTTAGGAGTAGCTAAAGCTGTTTTTCACGGGTTAATCAAATGCCAAATGATTTTGACGATATAGTCGATGGAATTACGGAAGGAGTAATTAGTGCTGCTGCTAGAGGCGTTGGCAGATCAATTGCAAATATGGCAGAAAGAGCCTTTAACGCTCAAGAAGAAGATGAGTTTGTAGAAATCGATTCAGATGGTGTAGTTCGTCCACTCGAACCCAATCAATCTCCAAAAGGAGTGGCACTGCGCGATCCAAAAGGTGAGTATTAGTTGCCTAACCTCAAAAGTAGTTATTAAACAATAATAAATAATGACAAATATTGCGATTAATCGTGGACTTATATTTCTCGAAAATGATTTATCTAGAGATAGGATGGCTGTTGAGAGTGAGAAAATTAAGCGCTACTATCCACAGTTTAATTTTAAAGCATCTAAAGGCTCTATCAAGGCTGTAGAGGGGTATTTAAAGACAGCGGACGAAAACTATTACCGAGTTAGAATAGAAATTCCTTCAAACTATCCTTACAATATGCCATTGATTAAGTTGCTTGAAAGAACCATTGAACCTGATTGTCCTCACAGGTATTCGAGTGGCAATTTATGTGTGATGAAGCCAGAGCAATGGACTTCAAACTATTCATTGGCATATATGGTATCTAAGGCTGCAATCTGGGTTAACAAATATGATGTTTGGCAACGTACTAAAAATTGGCCAGGAAAAGAGCAAGCACATTAATCAATACTTCGGACAGTTTTTCTATGGCCCAATGACTTATCCTCTATGACTTTGAGCCACTGTGGATAATTAAATCAAAGTCATGTCCACCCCTGACTTGCATTTAATTCGACTTTTTCATGATCCTTAGCCTGTAAAGCTTGTAGTATCGTTCCAAGAACTGTCCGGAGTATTGTTAATGAAAGATCAAAATTATTCACTTGAGTTTGATAGAATTAGCTATCTACTTAATCCAGAGATTTTTTCAGATAAGCGGATCACTGTTGTTGGTTTAGGTAGCGGTGGTACACCAGCTTGCGATCACCTTGTAATGAATGGTATTCGGATTTGGGAACTTTACGATCCAGATACTCTAGAACCTGAAAATCTTGTCAAGCATCGTAGAATGCGTAAAGATTTAGGACGACTCAAAGTAGACATACAAAAGGAGTGGATAGAAGACAGAAATCCTGATGTAGAAGTTAAAAATTTTGCAGAGGATGTGATGCAATCTCCGAACTTTATTGAGTCGGTTCGTCGCTCCGATCTGGTTCTTTCTTGTTCAGATAAAAAGAGTGTCAGAGAGTTTGTCAGTGACCAATGTGTGGCAGCAAAAGTTCCTTTTGTAACAGCATCCGTGTTTCGGACAGGCATAGGAGGTGAAGTTTTTGGCTACATTCCAACTCTGACTGGTTGTTACAAGTGTTTACAACTTTTCTCCGAACTCAATCAACTTGACTTATCAGACGAGGTTTTGGGACTTACGGAAGATGAAGAAAGTAGAATTTATGGTCTTGATGAAAAAGAATTTCGTGCATCAGGACTCTCAATTGATATCCAAATGATTGCATTGATTCAAGTTAGGATGGCTCTCTCTATTTTGCTTAGAGAGTCAACTCAGTCCATGCCTACATTAAAAAGTAACTGGATTGTGTATGGAAATAGACCAGCCCCAGGAATATTCCGCAGTCATTTTGAAGCAAAGCAAATGCTTTTAAAACCTCAAAAAGTATGCTACTGCACTAATGTCAATCATCAAATGGAGGATTAATATGTCGGGAGTTTTATCTTGGTTTGGAATAGGTAGATCAGATTATAGGCCTTCTAATCTAGACGTATCAGTTGAAATTTTTGAGACTGTCATTGCCAGAATAAGTCATGCAGTATCAGTTTCTAACCGTGAGGAAGGTGGAAAGTTTATTGGAAAAATTAGTCAAAATGGCAATCATATAAAAATCCGAGTAGAAACTTATATAGACTCTGGGCCTCGTGTCAATAACTCAGTAGGTCACTTGATGCCAGATGGTGAGTATCAAGAAGCAATGTTTCGCGTGTTGGAGACATTTGACCAAGATATTAATTACCTGGGTTCTTGGCATACTCATCACTGCAATGGACTAGCAGAATTGAGTCAAGGTGACATTAGGGGTTATACAGAAACTGTGAATAGCCGTCAATATGATTTGGACTATTTCTTTGCTCTATTGATTACAGATTTGTGTGGCTCGGAACTTCGGAAGCGTTACTACTTATTTGTCAGAAGTCAAGGCTCTGCGGAAATCCCTGATTCTGCCGTACATATTATTAAAGGATCATCACCTTTAGAGCAAATTTTGAAAAGTGCCGAAGAAGCTGCATTTGCTCATCGTAGAAGTCAAGCAAATTTCTATAGAGGTGCTTCTGAACATAGACCTCAGATGGAGGTAGCCACAGATTTTATGCAAAAAATACGGAGTGAAGATAGAGGATGGATTTTGAATAACTTTCCTGCGGCACAGACACTCGAAGCCAAAAGGGATGGAGCTATATATTGGAGGTGGTTAATACCTTTAGATAATGGTGAACTTAACGTTCGTTATCAATATCCTATCTATTCTTCTTCTAAGCCAGCACATTTAGAAATTATCTATGACAGCGAGGAAGTTATCTCAGAAAATATACTATTAAATTCTTCTCGGTTTGAGCAAATTGATAAATATTTAGCTCTGGCAATGAAGAATGCGAAGTCAATAGCATCAAGAAACACAAAATGAAAAAAATAGGGTAGAAGATGAGTTATCTGTTATGTCCCAAATTGTCAAAAGTGCGATCGCCCTTTTCCCCCAAATAACCCAAAGGGCGATCGCCTTACAATCATGTCAAATATATTCAATCCTCCCGATCATTTCTTCAGGCGCATACACTTCATAAATTAAAATCAAACTACGGATAATCTCGCCCACAGAACGAGAATTAGGAGGACAATAGACAATCCCCGGATAATCTGTGGTATCGCTTGCCATAATTAAAAAATCGTCATCGTGAGTTACTATCACGCGCCGCTGTTCGCGAATAAATTCCAGGTGTGACTCGTCGCTTTTAGTCCGCAATCCTGCATCAACTGTTGTTGTAACATCTATGCCGTAACGACGCAAACCGCGCGCAATATTAGAGTCAATATGTTCGTCTAAATGAAAACGAATTTGCTCACTCACCTCTAATTGCCCTCAATTTTTCTTGTAACGGAGATGGTGGACTATTGCGCTTTAATTCTTCCACAATAGCTCGACTTTCAGCAGTGCGACGATCGATTTCTTCTCTCCGATCGTAATAATAGGTCATTGCTGCATGAACCGAGGCAAGTTGCAAATCATACTTGCCCGCGATTTCTTCTATAGACATCCCCATTTTCAGATACATTTCGGCGATGTGTGCTACAGCAATTCGATGGCCCGCAATGCGTGGCTTACCACCAAGTACCCCAGGCGTAATTTCGATATGTTCTGTGATGACTGATTCCTTAGACATCTTAGTTAAAGGCTCTTAATCAGTAATGTTTAAGCTCTTTAATCTTAGCACAAAAGGTTTTTGCAGTAATTTGAGTATGCCGTCAAGCTTATGCTGATCGAGAGTCATAGCTACCTTCGATCGGCATCTATTCTGGTTTTAACCAGAAATCACTCGTTGTCGAAATTCCTTAACTGCTGCGAGGGAATTCGGATATCGGACATATTCCGCCAATAATTCTATATCTAAATTAGGAAGAATTTCGCTGCGATCGATTTGCTCATAACCGCAGGTTTGGACAAATTGAACTGGAATTTCTTCTCTCAGGTAGTAGAGGCTAAAACGTTCATTTTGCCAAAACCAAACCTCTTTAACATTTAACCTTCTGTAAACTTCCAGTTTATTCAGACCACCACTGGTAACAACAACCTCAATTGCCAAATCGGGAAATTCTTTGTCTGTACCAATGCAGTAAGCTTCATCGGGTTCCGTCCCACCTCTTTTTTCCTCTTGCCGCAGGGTTGTAGAACCAAAGGGAAAATAGTCGATATCTGCTTCTAAAAAGTAGATTTCTAAAAGATCTCCAATCCGCGTTTTTCTGTTTTCATGGCGACGGGAAGGTGAGATAATTTCTAAGACTCCATCTAAATATGTGACTCGATATGCCAAACTATCCCCATTTCTGGTGAGTAAGGTTTCGTATTGTTCCCAGTTAATGCGATCGGTAATATAGCGGCATTCGGAATCTTGGCGTTGGAGTGCTTGTTGGTCAAGTAGAGCATTGAGATCGCTTGTCAACATAGTATTACCTCCTTTAGGTTGTCTTGATTATAATGAGAGTTAATGCGATAAATCTTGTTAAAAAAATTTGCCTTAAAAAAGAAGTATTACCTATTGACTAGGCTAGAATTACTGTGGTATATTTTAAATAATGGGAGTGGTAACTTTAATTTTAAAATTGCCACTATTTCCATTATTCAATTGTACTTTCTTTGCGGCCAGAAGTCAAGCATTTAACCCGAAAAAAAAGGGCGATTTTTTTTAATTCACGCAACTAAAATTAATCGACGCCCATTACCAATTCCCCGTTACCGTCAATAACTTCGCCGATCGCAAACGCACCAATTCCCTGAGACTCAAACCACTTCACAGCCTGCTCAACTTCCCGGCGATCGAGCAACAGCACAAAGCCAATACCCATATTAAAAGTATTGAACATATCGGCAGTCGCCACAGAGCCAGCCTCAGCAATCCAGTCAAAAATTGGCAAACTCGGCCAGCTATTGCAGTCAATTTTCACAGATTGATTGGCTCCCAAACAGCGGGGCAAATTTTCCGGCAAACCGCCGCCTGTAATGTGAGCCATACCGTGAATTTCTAAACCGCTCTTAAGGGCTTCGAGGACTGGTTTCACATAAATTGTAGTCGGAGTCAGCAGCACTTCTCCTAAACTTTGGCCGCCCAATTTTTCCGGTTGGGAATTCCAATCAAAACCTAGATCGCCCGCAATTTTTCTCACCAAACTAAAACCGTTGCTGTGCACGCCGGAACTAGCCAGCCCGACAGCCACATCTCCCACCCGTACCTGGGAAGCGTCGAGCAATTTGCTCTTTTCGACAATTCCCACGCAAAAACCAGCCAAATCGTACTCGCCGGCTTGGTAAAAACCAGGCATTTCTGCGGTTTCCCCTCCGAGCAAAGCACAGCCCGCTTGTTTGCAACCGTCAGCAATTCCTGTCACCACCCCAGCTAATTGTTCGGAGTTTAACTTTCCTGTCGCTAAATAATCTAGAAAAAAGAGGGGCTCGGCGCCGGATGTCAGCACGTCGTTGACGCACATCGCCACCAAGTCGATACCTACCGTGTCGTGCCGATCGAGATCGTGGGCCAATTTCAACTTAGTTCCCACGCCGTCAGTGCCCGAAACCATCACTGGCTCTTTTAAACCCTCCGGAACGCTGAAAAACCCGCTAAATCCGCCGAATCCGCCCAAAACTCCCGATCGGTGGGTGCTTTTGACTGTATTTTTGATGCGATCGACAAAAGCTCTGCCCGCCTCAACATCCACACCTGCTGCTCGATAATCCATAAGTCCCCCAAATCCATTTGTAAGTTTTAGTTTATTCCCAAGAGTCAGCCGATTTTGGATTTTGGATTTTGGATTTTGGATTGGGGATTGGGGATTGAGAATTGGGCATTGGGCATTGGGCATTGGGCATTGGGCATTGGGCATTGGGCATTGGGCATTGCGGATTTTGGATTGAGGATTGGGGATTTTGGATTGAGGATTGGGGATTTTGGATTGAGGATTGGGGATTGCCGATTGCGGATTGAGGATTGCCGATTGCGGATTGGGGATTGGGGATTGCCGATTGCGGATTTTAGGCTTCCAGGTAAGCGCCAAGGTTGAACGAGCTCTGGAGCTGGGATCTCGAACAGAAGTATAAAATTTTGCGATCGCAGCAAGTATCCATTTGGGGGCGAACTCAACATTTAATACTTGACAAACAGATTTTTTCAGGCTAATCCTTCGGCAGCCATAAAATACACGAATTTTTTGTAAATTTTTGTAAAAATTTCTGGAATTCTGAAAATGGCTGTAACCACTGCAATTAAAGGACTTTATTAGACAGAGTTCTGAGAAAATTTGAGCAATATTGCTCAAATGTATCGAAACAGCGATCCCCAAGCGCAAAAGTTTGTGGTAGTCTGTTGCAGTTCGTTACCAAAACACAAATTGCAGATCGAGTATTGAGTTGTCAAAGATCGGGGAAGTTTCAGCCAAAATTTTTTTTCGCTGAAGCATTACAGCAAAAACGCACCCGGATACTTTGCTTTGACTCACGGGGGAATAGCGAAGGGATCGAGAAAAATCCTTGACGCCTGCCGCCAAATGGCCAATCCTCCAATCTCGGTTGGCAATGGCTCTTCACAAAAATGGACGTATGAAGGAAAAATTTGTTGGTGGTTTACTCGCTGTCCTGTTAGTTCCTGTGGTAGGAACGGCCTCTTCTTGTCACGCACAAGCGACAGACGCTCTGAAGCCAGACTCTCAGGGCTCCAAGCAGCAAGTAATTGCCACCCAACCGTCCCCGCAGTTAAACGCAACTCGGGCCGAAGCACAAAAAGTTGGACAGTATCAGTACCAAGCAAGAGCTGACATTGACCAAGACTCGATCGTCAAAATTCAGCCCCACGACTTGGAGGGGCGACAAGCAGTGACAGTCTACGTGCGAAACATTCCAGTCATCACCTTTCTGAACCCAAGCCAGGAAACCAACACCAAAATTGGAGAAACTGGCGATCGCAAAGCCAGTGGTAGCAGTCAGTCAAAAGTAGCCGGCACAAAAGAAAATCCCAAAGCCGGAAACACTGCCAGCAATTCCACCAATCAAGAACCAGATCCAATGTGGCGGGCATCTAGCTTAGCAGCAAGACTCAACCAGCTAAACCGCAACAACATCGATCCCAACAGCATTACCGTTAAGTGGGAAAAAGGCGATCGCTACATAATCCAGGCAAACGGCGAGGATTTGGTAAGCATCAACGCTCAAAACATCCTCCCCGACACCACGAGCAACTTCAGCCGAGATGCTCTGCAAGTAACCAATCGCCTCCGCCGACTCCTGGGCAACGCCCCACCCTTGGAAGCAGTCGCAGGCCAACCCCAACCCGAACCAGAAGCCCCCGTGCTATCTTTGGGCCCACTTCAAGTGCGACTCAACGGCTTGGCTTCCTGGTACGGCCCCGGATTTGATGGCAACCTCAGCGCCAGCGGCGAGCGTTTTAACCAAAATGCCTTGACTGCTGCACACCGCCACTTGCCCTTCGGCACTCTAGTCATGGTGCGAAATCTTGACAACGGCCGCTCCGTCGTCGTTCGGATTAACGATCGCGGCCCCTACGTGGGCGATCGGCTGATTGACTTGTCGGCCGGCGCAGCCAACGTGCTCGGAATGATGAGCAGCGGCGTTGCGAGAGTGGAAATCCAAGTAATCGAACCGAAAAAGTAAACAACAGTTGACAGTTGACAGTTGACAGTTGACAGTTGACAGTTGACAGTTGACAGTTGACAGTTGACAGTTGACAGTTGACGACCTCTTGCAAAAATCGGAAAACACCCTGAAATCATCTGCGTTTATCTGTGTTTATCTGTCTGACATCTGCGGTTGAAGGATCGCTCAAAGACTTATGCAAGAAGTCTAATGAATAGTCTGCTTTTAATTTCTCCCTACAAGGGTTGCGGCTTTAAACCAATTCTTTCTGGTAAGGCAGAATACAAAAGTTATCCGAACTGTAGAAAGCAGAAACTAGAATAAAACTTGTCCGGGCTTGAAGTATCTGACATCTTGCACTCGTCGCCATAGTCTCGCGCCCCACCATAGTTTATTTGTTGTGGAACTCGCACGCGAGGCAAGTTGCTAACATTGGTGCCAGATGTCCGATCGAACAAATTCAGACAAATAAATTCTGCATTCTGCCGAATGCCTTCAGGAGATTGTATCGGTGCAACTGTTTACTAGCATTGCAGCACTTCGCTGCTACTTAAATTCACAAAAGTCTGCTGCACCTCACGTGACAGTCGGTTTGGTGCCGACGATGGGAGCTTTGCACGCCGGACATCTCAGCTTGATCCAGCGGGCAAGACAAGACAATGCGATCGTCCTAGTCAGCATTTTTGTCAACCCGCTGCAATTTGGCCCGACAGAAGATTTTCAAGATTATCCCCGAAATTTGGATCGAGACCGGCTGCTGTGCGAACAAGCTGGTGTTGATGCCATTTTTGCTCCCCCAGCAACAGAAATGTTTGGGAACCCAGGGGGCGATCGCACAGCAACCGACAAAACCGCCCAAACACAAAATCAACTTTCATCCTTAACTCAAGTAGTGCCGCCACCCGCGATGACATCGGTGTTGTGCGGCAAGTCTCGGCCCGGTCATTTTCAGGGCGTCGCGACAATTGTGACCAAACTTTTGAGTTTGGTGCAGCCGACAAAAGCTTATTTTGGTCAGAAAGACGCCCAGCAGCTAGCAATTATCCGCAAGCTCGCCTGGGATTTTAACTTGCCTGTAGAGATTGTTGCTTGCCCGATCGTCCGCGAAGAGTCTGGACTAGCAATGAGTTCTCGAAATCAGTATTTAACAACAGAGCAAAAACAGCAAGCCTGCGCCCTCTACCGCGCGCTGGAACAAGCCTCAAAAACTTTTGCTTCAGGCGACCGCACCTGGGCCGCCACACTCGCTGCCGCGCGCGCCGAAGTCGCTGGAGAACCCGAAGTTAAGCTCGAATACGCCGAACTCGTCGATCCCGACACTCTGATGCCGTTGGAGGTGGTGGAAACAGCGGGACTTTTAGCGGTAGCAGCCAGAGTTGGCTCTACTCGCTTGATTGATAATATAATTCTCAGGAACCGCAGGCCAATTGTGGCGATCGATGGCCCGGCGGGGGCTGGCAAATCTACGGTAACTCGCCAAGCAGCAAAAGCTTTGGGCTTGTTTTATCTCGATACCGGCGCGATGTACCGGGCGCTGACTTGGCTGGCTTTGAAAACAAACACGCCGATGTCCGACGAATGTGCGATCGCCGAATTAATTAGTTACAGCTATTTGGAATACAATCTCGATCCCGCATCTTTCATGCTGAAGATTAACGGCGAAGACATAACCGAGGCAATTCGCAGTTTGGAAGTGACATCTCGCGTCTCGGAAATGGCGGCAATTCCCGCTGTGCGCCAGTTTCTAGTAGATGAACAGCGGCGCTGCGGTACAAAAGGTGGGATTGTGGCAGAAGGCCGCGATATAGGAACTAATGTTTTTCCCGATGCGGAATTGAAGATTTATTTGACGGCTTCGGTACAAGAGCGATCGCGCCGGCGGATGTTAGAACTTAAAGACGCCGATCGGGCTAATATTAGTTTGGCCCAGTTAGAACAAGACATCGCTCTGCGGGACTCCAAGGACAGCACTCGCCTGATAGCACCTTTACGGAAAGCTGCTGATGCTGTGGAAATTCAAACAGATAATCTGACTGTTGACGAAGTTATCGATCGGATTGTCGGCTTGTATCAAGAAAGAATCGGCCCTAAAAGTTAATTTGAAGACGCTGGGGCGGGCGATCGGCCCGTAGTGTCAGTTAGCGGCCCGGCTTTTTGGGTCTGAGCCCCTAACTATATAGAATAGAACGTGCAATTAACGGGATTTAACTACCTTCCGGAAGATTGCCACTATTCCCCGTTTTGATCGGTTAGGGGAACTCTCGGTGAAAATTCTTAAACTTGTTAATCCTGCCGGACTTCCCCGCGATCGGTCATTTGCAGTAACATTTCTATGACAATCGCATTTAATACGATCGTCCTGAGTGGATTAACTTGATATCAAAATAAAATCTAGAATTAATTTTCCAAGGTGTGAAGGAGATAATGACGTGACAAATATGAAACGGCTTTTGAGGCGGCAAAAAAAATTAATCGTTGCTTTTCTGGCCGCCGCAGGCAGTTTTTTGCTGGGTGTGACGTTACCAATGAACTTGCGGGCCAATCAACCAGCGCCACCGATGCAGCCACAAGTCTTGGCAGTATCCTCGCCAGAACCAAAACTGATATCTAATGTTAGTGGGATCGCAGGAGCGATCGCCCATCGAGTAGAATCAATCATCCCTACCATCCCAGTTTAAAGGTACCATGCTGCGTCAGGCAAAACTGGACCAGCAGCACAAGGCGATCGCCCTAACATTTGACGACGGGCCCTGGCCGACAACTACTAGACAAATCCTAGAGATTCTCAAGAAAAACAATATTAAGGCTACATTTTTTTGGGTAGGAAGATACCTGCAAACATATCCCGAACTTGGCAAACAAGTTGCGTCAGCCGGTCACGCGATCGGCAACCACACTTGGAACCACCAATACATTAAATATAACGAAGACGGTGCGGCTCGCGAGATCGATCGCACGTCATCATTAATTGAGGAAGTGACGGGGGTAAAAACATCACTGTTTCGGCCGCCAGGAGGCATTTTAAACAATGGCTTGGCAGCCTACGCACAGAAGAAAAATTATGCAGTTATCATGTGGTCTGCTGATTCTTTAGATTGGCGGACTGCGACGCAATCGTTGATGGACAACGTGATGCGGCAGGCAAATTCTGGCGGCATTGTGTTGATGCACGACGGCGGTGGCAATCGATCGAGGACTGTACAAGCTTTGCCGGATATTATTGCTAAACTGAGAAAAGAAGGGTACAAATTTGTAACAGTTCCAGAGTTATTGCAGATGCAAGAACAAGCTTTGAAAAAGCAGGAGACAGCACAAAAATAAAAAATGGGGAAAGTGGCAATTTACACCATTTCCCAGGTTTTTGTAAGTCATATCAATTCCGGCTGCGCCGGAATGATATAGAGGACACTCAAGATGCCGTTTCCCTACCGCGATCAATTGTAAGGACTAAGGCACTCGCGGTGTCCTCCGTTTATATGATTCCGATGAAGAGCGGATTTGATATCATTCGATCTATTTTTTAGAGCAATAGCTGAATGAATAACGAAGAAGTAGCAACCACGCCCGGTTCCACCGGATGTTCTTTTGCTAAAATCATTGCTTTAATTGCCTTCTTCCTCTGCACAAATCGATCGACAATCGCTATGCTGTGGTAATAGAGCATCAGTCCGATCGCTAGGTCGATCGCGTACCAGTCATGACCCAAAGTCTCAGTGAAACAGGCTTGCCTCCCGCATTCCCAGATCACACGCAACTCCCCGAATCTGATGGCACTTTTGTGAAAAATTTCCAAGAGCATCCCCAAAGCATCTTGCTCACAGACTCCCTAGAAATCACACTGCAAAGGCTTCACCCCGACGGACAATATGCGATCGGGCAAGATTGTGGCATCTACTGGCGCGAAACCGACCCACCAGAAAAGGGTGCCGAAGCGCCTGACTGGTTCTACGTCCCCAACGTTGGGCCCCTCGTGGACGGCGAAATTCGTCGCTCTTACGTGATTTGGCGCGAGTATATGGTGCCAATAATTGCGATCGAGTTTGCCAGTGGGAATGGTTCCGAAGAGCGAGACAACACGCCTTTATCCCGTTTACCAGAAGGTACTACTCAGAAACCAGGGAAGTTTTGGGTATACGAACAGATTATCCGCATTCCCTACTACGCCATTTATGTAATTAAAACCAGCCAACTGGAAGTCTACAACTGGGTGAATGGTTGCTATTGCCGATTGGAACCGAACGATCGCGGACATTACCCGATCGACCGTATGGGCATAGAATTAGGCCTATGGGAAGGCAGCTATCAAAATCAGACACAGCGGTGGTTGCGCTGGTGGGATAACCAGGGAAATTTGTTGCTCACCGGAAGCGAGCAAGCTCGACTCGAACGCCTCCATACCGAACAGGAACGCCAGCGGGCGGAAGCTGAGAGTCAGCGGGCGGAAGCTGAAAGCCAGCGGGCGGAAGCTGAAAGCCAGCGGGCCGAAGCTGAGAGTCAACGGGCCGATCGCGCACAGCAAACACAACAAGATGCGATTCCGCAACTGCTGGCAATGGGTTTGACTGTCGAACAAGTCGCTCAGGCGCTTTCGCTGTCGGTGGAGGAGGTGCAGCGTTTGGGATAAAGGGCGATCGGGCTGAGGATATTACCAATTTAGACTGGAATCTAACGGCAAATTTTGCAACTGAGAATTCACCCAATTAGCCGCCGCTAAGCCCGATCGCAAAGCAGCTTCTATTTGACCTTCCCCGCACAAATCTCCCGCACAAACCAAGGGCAAAGTCCCCGCAGCAGGCAAACAAGAAACAGGCAAAGGATTGCGACAAAAAGCATAGCGCCAGCGGTGAACCTGGAGCCATTCCGGCTCTTTCAGCCAAGGGATTAAATGTTCAGAAGCGCGATCGAGCAATTCTTGACCGATAATATTCAAATCAGTAGCTTCTAAAAAGCGATCGGCAAAATTGGCGCTGCTGTGAACCACAAACACAGGCTGCTGGGACTCGCTGCGCTTGCTGCTGTCGAGCCCAATCCAACTTAAATCAGAATCATCGGGAAAAGAAACCGATTTCCACTGCGGATTTAGATTGCTCAAATCAGAATTTCGTTCCGCAGAATAGCCAGCCATAACTGTAATGCAAGCGTCGTATTCTACAGAGCGCAATTTGTCAATAAAATCAGAGGAAAAACCAAGTTCTGCATTCAAAAATATTAAAGCTTGAGGAGCAGGAATTCCCACCACCACAGCCCTAGCAATTAATTCTTGAGGTAGATCTAAATTGTCGTCGGTAACTTCCAGAGAAAGATGCCACATTTCACTCTCAGTACGAGAAATCGCTTTGACTCGGCGGCCGTACCAAATGTCTAAACCCTCTGCGATATACTTACCGACAGCATTCATCCCAGCAGGTGCCACATAACAAGAACTGGGAATCGAAGATATTTCTCCTTCTCGAAATTCTCCCACGCTATCCGTCCAAAGTTTCAGGATCTGGCGATCGACCAAAACATCAATTAACGCCTGCACCGCATCCCCCTGCGGCTCCAAATAGCGGGCCCCGTGATCGGCCCTCGTGCCATGTACGCGGCGAGTAGCGACTCGTCCGCCGGGGCCGCGAGATTTCTCAACAACCGCCACAGAATAGCCAGCCAGACGCAACTGTCGAGCACAAATCAGCCCCGCCATCCCCGCACCGATCGCCACAACATCGAACATAGTTAAACTGTCAGGTATTTTTGATTTACCAATCAGCATAAAGGCTGCGGGGCAAAAGATGCTCTGCACCACGAACATAAAAGGCCAAAGCCGTAGCGGGGCGTAAGCCATCGCCCTCCGCCAGGTAGTAAAATAATCGACAGGTAAGATTAGTTAAAAAAATGTAGCGATCGGCAAGTTCCAAAAGCGCGCTACTCAGCGACAATCTAAAATCTAAAATCTAAAATCTAAAATAGTATGACGGGAGGGCAAAATCTTGGACGAACTCAGAGCAGCACTAGAATTGACAACAGAAGAAGAATTGCAGCAACTAACCGAACTTCTGTTCAGTCGCAAGTTTAACCCTTTAGATTACGTGCAAACCCCCGCACCCCTAGACGTACAAAGCCGCGATCGCGAAGCATGGCTAGACGCCGTAGAACAAAGGTTTCGGTATCTTGCCGCCGACGGGTTGACGGTACTGAGAGGGCGAACCGAACAAGTAACCTACAGACAAGCACTAATTCAAGTTTGCCGCTATCTCAAAATCCCTTATCCCAAACAGTTGTCAACCACCGACTTAGAGGCAGAAGTATTTCTGCATTTAATGGGCCGCACCTGGAAGCGTTTACCGAAAGACGAACAGCAAGCCCTGACAGTCCGCGTACAGCGAGCAATTGTCGATGCTAAACTTTCTGAACCGTTGCCAATTTCTGCTGAAAAAGACCCGCTCGGTTTGCTGTTCAAAGGTGGCAGCGCTTTAGCCGTTAGTTCAATTTTAAAACCCATGTTGCTGAAATTGATGGCCAATCAATTTGCGCTGCACTTTGCTACCTATCAAATGGCCACACAAGTAGCGATCGCAGGGACTGCAACCGCAGCAACCCAGTTTCAAAATTATGTCGCAATTCAGACGGCGCGGCGGGGGATGGCCGTGACTGCGGCTCGTTACGGTGCGACACGGAGCGTGTTTTCATTGCTCGGCCCGGTGATGTGGACTTGGTTTTTAGCAGATTTGGGTTGGCGATCGATTTCTACGAACTACGGGCGCATTATCCCGACCATTTTTGCCTTGGCTCAAATTCGCTTAACGCGATCGGAATGCGTTTGGGAACTAGCATAGCGATTTTGGATTTTGGATTTTGGAGTGAAGAATTGAAGAATTGGGAGTTTGGGTGAATATCAAAAAAACGTGGAAATTAGCTGTAAAACAGACAGCAAAAAATCTTAATTCTCACCTGCAAAAACATCCCGATCGCCGCCTGCAAATCCCTTGGAATTTCGCTCAAATCGGGATGCTAATTTTTCCGACAATTCCAATCTTGGGAGCTTTAGGAATATTCCTGGGATTGGCCGGCACTTGTCAGCAAAAGTTCCGGCAAATCTGCCGCAGCCCGCTGAATCGAGGATTCGCAATTTTGAGTGTGCTGCTAGTCATCACAACGATTTTTGCCAACAACCGTATCGAGGCTGTTTTAGGCTTGTGCAATTTTTGGCCATTCTTTATATTGTTTGCTGCTTTTAGCAGTTTAATTCAAACTCCAGCTCAGTTACGACAATTGTCTTGGATAATAGCAATTAGTGCAATTCCCGTCATAATTTTAGGTTTGGGACAGCAATTTTTAGGTTGGAGCGGCATCGATCAATTGCAGCCTATTTTTGGCTGGGTACTCGAACCGAAAGGCAATCCCCCCGGCCGCATGGCTTCTGTATTTATGTACGCTAATATTTTAGCCGGCTATTTAACAATCGCTTTTATTTTAACACTCGGATTGTGGATGGAAGAACGAGGAAGGAAGAAGGAAGAAGGAAGAGGGAAGAAGGGAGAGGGGGAAAGGGGGAGAGGGGGAGAGGGGGAGACGGGGAGAGGGGGAGAATTGCCCAATTACCAATTACCAATGCCCAATGCCCAATCCCCAATGCCCAATGCCCAATGCCCAATGCCCAATGCCCAATGCCCAATGCCCAATACCCAATTCATATTTTTAAGTTTTGCAGTAGTAGGAAATGCTGTTGCTTTGATTTTTACTAATTCTCGGAATGCTTGGGGATTGGCAGTTTTGGCAGTTTTGGCTTTTGCATTTTATGCGGGTTATAAAAAAATATTAGCTGCGGTTTTTAGTGCAGTGGGTGCAGTGTTTTTGTCGGCGTTTGGCCCGGAACCTTTACGGCAATATTTGCGAATAATTATCCCGGCTTTTTTCTGGGCGAGACTTACGGATGAAATGTTTCCAAATCGCCCGACTGCTACTTTGAGAACTACTCAATGGGAATTTGCTTGGTCGATGGCTCAGCAGCGTCCTTGGACTGGTTGGGGATTGCGAAATTTTACGCCTCTCTATCAAGATAGAATGCACGAATGGCTGGGTCATCCTCACAGTTTGATGCTGATGTTGGCTGCGGAAACGGGATTCCCAACAACGCTTTTGTTATTTGGTTTAGTTGGCTGGGTTTTGGCTAGAGGTGTTTTGCTGTTGGCGAATTGGCAGGTTTCTGCTGTGGATATTAAACAAGAGCAAATAGCAACTCTCGAAGTACCAGAAAATAATTTAGTTCTCAATCAAAATTCAATATCTAGTAGCACAAATCAGGTGGTTTGTCAAGATGTCGAAAATGCCGATCGCCTAATTTTCTTCAGTTATTTATTAGCCTTCGCCGCCTGTACGCTGTTTAACACTGTAGATGTAACTCTGTTTGATTTGCGGGTTAATACGATAAGTTGGGTGTTGTTGGCGGCGATTTGCGGAATCGGGAATAGGGAATAGGGAATCGGGCATCGGGAATCGGGCATCGGGAATCGGGCATCGGGAATCGGGCATCGGGAATCGGGCATCGGGTAATTGACAACAGTCAACAGTCAACAGTCAACTGTCAACTGTCAACAATTATTCCACCGTCACCGACTTCGCCAAATTGCGCGGCTGATCCACATCCAAACCTCGGCGCGCGGCAATGTGATAAGCCAACAATTGCAGCGGAATCACTGTCACAATCGGCGACAACAATTCATCCACCAAAGGCACCGGCAAAACGTGGTCAAAAATATCAGCTTCCGCCGCGCCATGCTTCGGCGTAACGCCAATTAAACGGGCGTCGCGGGCTTTGGCTTCCTGAGCGTTGGAAAGGACTTTTTCGTAGACGCTTCCGGGCATCGCGATCGCCACTACAGGCACTTTAGCATCCAAAAGGGCGATCGGGCCGTGTTTCATCTCTCCCGCCGGATATCCTTCGGCATGAATGTAACTAATTTCCTTAAGTTTCAGCGCCCCTTCCAAAGCAATCGGAAAGTTAATTCCCCGCCCCAAAAAGATAAAATCTTGGGTTTCTGTAAACTGGTGCGACAATTCCTCGACATACTGTTCTTGAATCTCCAAAAACTTCTCGATTTGGGCTGGTAACTGGCGCAAACCCGCAAGAATTTCTGCCAATCTCTCGGTGCTGATGGTTTGCCGCTGGTGCGCCAAATCCAAAGCTAAGAAATAGAAAGCCATCAACTGAGTGACAAAAGTTTTAGTTGCCGCCACCCCGATTTCTATACCAGCGTGGGTGTTGATGATGTGTGGCATCATGTGGGCGATCGAGCTTTCAGTCCTGTTAGTAATGCCCAACATTCGCGATCGAAATTTATCGGTAAAAGCCGCGCGACGCTGCTGTTCCATCCCCAAAGCAGCCAGCGTGTCTGCCGTTTCTCCCGACTGAGTTACCCCAATAATTAAAGTATTTGCTGTCAGTGGTGCGGGCGCGTAACGGTACTCAGAAGCGTACTGCACAGCCGTGGGAATATTAGCTAACTGTTCCAACAAATATTTGCCAATTAGCGAGGCGTGCCAGCTCGTTCCGCAGGCGAGAATGGAAATTTGCTCGACATCGGCACAAAGTTCTGGTGGCAAGTTGAGATTGATGGGAGAGCCTGGATTTCCGGGCTGCCAATCGCTGTCTAAATAAGTCTCCAAACAAGCTCGCACTACGGCCGGCTGTTCGTAAATTTCCTTGTGCATGAAGTGCTTGAAGCCCTGTTTCTCGACAGAAACCGGATTCCAGCCGAGGATGCGCGGAGTTTTTTTCAGCCTTTGTCCTGCAAAGCTATAAACTTCTACTCCCATCGGAGTTAGTCTTGCTAATTCGCCATTTTCGAGGGACAAAACAGCACGGGTGTGAGATATTAACGCTGGCGTGTCGGAAGCACAGAAAAATTCACCTGCACCAAAGCCAATCACCAAAGGAGCTTGCTGTCTGGCGACAATTATTTCGTCTGGAAAATCTGCACAAATCGTGGCGATCGCAAAAGCTCCTTCTAGCCGATTCACCGCCTTTGAAACCACATCCAAAAACGACAACTCAGTAATTTCCTCTGCTGTTGGATCTTGTCCTTCTTCCTTCTTCCTTCTTCCTTCTTCCTTCTTCCTTCTTCCTTCTTGGAAAATTTCAGCTATTAAATGAGGGATAACTTCTGTATCCGTATCCGAGACAAATTTATGTCCCTTGGCTTTCAATTCTTCGCGCAACTCGCGATAATTTTCGACAATTCCATTTTGAACTACGGCAATTCGCCCGCTATTATCTAGGTGAGGGTGAGCGTTATATTCTTCTGGTTTGCCGTGAGTTGCCCAGCGGGTGTGCCCGATGCCGATGGGAGCGGGAGAGTCTATCTCTGCTAGCTTTTCCCGGAGGTTGTGCAATTTGCCTTTTGCTCGGATGCAGGTAATTTTTCCTTCGGAGATGGTAGCGAGGCCTGATGAATCGTAACCCCGGTATTCCAGTTTCTCCAATCCTGATAGCAAAATCTCGCTTGCTGCTTGCGTGCCGATATAACCAACGATTCCGCACATTTAAGGTAATTCTCCTGCTTAGCGATCGCGATAAAACCCAATTTTTATCATTTTTACACCAGTTGCAAAAAAGAATGCAACTGTAGGGAAGATCCCAACCATGATACTCAGTCGATTTTAGATTGTAGATTTTAGATTTGACTTGCAACTTTGAATTTGGAAGCTGGAACTAGGATCTAACTGAGATCTTGCACGCCTTGTCAATAAGAGGATTTTTCGTGGGGTCGGGCGGGTTTATAGAACCTGTTTGCTACCTTTAAGGCTACTGGCGAACCCGCCCCTACGGCTAATTGAGAATGGTGCAAGATCTCAGATCTAATATTTTGCTTTTGATCCTGACACTCGCGTCGGGGGCTTGTGTCCGTTTGTTGCCGATCGTCGAAAATCCCAAATCCCAAATCCCAAATTGTATTACCTTCTTCCTGTCGCAGAATGCAGATTCCGCGACAAAAAGAGAGGGGGCAATTTAATCGCCCCCTCTCCTGTGCCCGTAACTCGATCGACAGTTCGATCGATATTTAGTAAGCTAGACCCATACTGCGAGTGGTTTCTGCTCCCAGGTAAACCCGGATGCTCAGAAAATCGGTAGGACAAGCTGTTTCGCAACGTTTGCAACCGACACAGTCTTCTGTGCGGGGAGACGAGGCAATCTGAGCCGCTTTGCAGCCATCCCAGGGTACCATCTCCAAAACGTCAGTCGGACAAGCGCGGACGCATTGAGTGCAGCCGATGCAGGTATCGTAGATTTTGACTGAATGAGACATTGAATAAAGGCTCCCAACGAGTCACTAAAAATTTGCGGGCTCTGCGAGTTAAAAGATTTGACGGCGAGGTACCACCGCTTATGCCTGCACAGAGAATTAAAGGTTAGTCTACCGCAGTGCTTGGAAGCACTTCGCGAAAAAGCGACAAAACTTCACAGTCGATCGTAGGTTCGTAGTGAGGACTTTAGTCCTATCCGAGTTAGAAAGGACTAAAGTCCTCACTACGAACTTTAGAAAAACTAAAACCCTAATTTTTCTAACACGGGCTTAGTTGAAACAATATGCCGATCGAGTCCCAGTTTTTTGGGCTCCACACCCAAAGCCAAAGCCATCAATTGTGGCAGATGCAGCACAGGCAAACCCAATTTTCGCCCGATTACTTTTTCCACCTCCGGCTGCCGCGAATCCAAATTTAAATGACAAAGCGGACAAGGAGTCACCATGCAATCAGCACCATTGTCAAGCGCATCTACAATATGTTTGCCGGCCATCTGAAAAGATTGGTTAGTGGCATAACTCGCCAGAGGCCACCCGCAACACTGCGTCCTTCCGCGATAATAAACCGGAGTTGCCCCGATCGCCCGAAACACATTTTCCATCGATTCCGGTTGGTGCGGGTCGTCGTAAAGCAGCTTATCCTGGGCTCGCAGCAGATAACAGCCGTAAAAAGCCGCGCACTTCAAACCCGAAAGCTTGTGAGTGACTCGCTTTTGGACTTCCTCCAAACCGTAATCAGCAACGATCGCCCACAGGAGATGTTTCACCTCGGTACTGCCTTGATAAGGCGAACAGCCTTGTTTTTC
The DNA here is from genome assembly GCF_020738205.1 of Microcoleus sp. PH2017_24_DOB_U_A. NCBI lineage: Bacteria > Bacillati > Cyanobacteriota > Cyanophyceae > Oscillatoriales > Microcoleaceae > Microcoleus > Microcoleus sp. PH2017_24_DOB_U_A. The sequence continues at coordinate 4,916 of NZ_JAEQCT010000078.1, read as the reverse complement.
GAGTAAACCGTTGACTTTTTCGAGGTAAGGTCGATCGGTCTTTTGGGATTCCTTGAGGCGATCGTCCACATGACCGATTACGCCTTGACAAGTGCTGCAATGTGTGAGTAAAGGCAGATTTAGTTGCTCAGCCAAGGCAATATTGCGGGCATTGACAGTATCTTCCAGCAACTGCGAATCTTCCTTGAAAGTGCCAGAACCGCAGCAGGAAGCCTTTTTAAGTTCCACGAGTTCAATGCCCAAGGCTTGAGTCAGCGCTTGAGTAGACAGGTAAAGTTCGCGGGCGGCCCCTTGGGCGACGCAACCGGGAAAGTAAGCATATTTGAGATTTGGGGATGGCATAATTGTTTCTGCTGGGAACACAAGGCAAGGGACAAGACAGAAGAGCGATCCTCTTCGAGGGCTGCGCTAACGAAGTTGGGATGCTTCCTCTCCATATCCTTACCCAGTTTTAAACGATTATGAGTCAATCGTTGAGGCGGGTAGCTATTAACCAACACGATCTAGCCCAGAGTATGTTGGTCAACTTTAGTCTCCTTCCCTGCAATCACCTCAACCGTGCGGAATCCCAACACCGCCAATAGATTTTTCTCAGGGAGTTTGATGGGAGTAGGTTGCTCGCCATTACCAGGGGCGGGTAGAGGAAAAGCCGTCGCCGCAGCGGTGTGGAAGCGAATATTGCCTTCGGTATGCTCAATTACTTGATGGATGTGACCCGTCAATACTGTGACCGACGCAAAGCGAGATAGCAGCGAAAGCAACTTGGCAGAATCAGCAGTTGCCCATCCCCATTTAGGATAAAGGTCATATAGGGGAAGATGGCTGAAAACAACGAGAGGCGTATCCTGTTTCTGTGCTGCCAAATCTTTCGCCAGCAAGTCCAGTTGCGCCTGACCTAGTTTACCTGTTCCAGTCTCCCCAAATTCCAGCACATTGGTCAAAGAGACAAAGTGTATTCCCGCCTGATCCCAAACCTGTAAACCTTCCCTGACATCCTTTCGGGGAAAGGCTTCCTCGTAGGCTTTGCCCCGATCGCCGATCGTATCGTGTTCTCCTGGTAGAGTAAACAACGGGACTTTTAATTGAGAAAGCAGTTGTTTCGCGCGATCGAATTCTTCTGGTTTAGATAAATGGGAAATATCACCCGTGTGCATCACAAATGCTGGCGGAGTGGGTAAAGCATTAATCGCATCGATCGTTTTCTGAAGCGTGTCGGTAACATGGTCATTTGCCGGTTTGTTGAAACCGATGTGCGTATCGCTAATTTGAACGAAGGAAAACGGTGCAGCCGTGGATGATTTTTGAGCATTTGATTCTCCTACCTGACAAGCAGTCAATAAGCCATTAGAATTGACTGCCCACACGATTCCTAATCCTGTCCAGCTAACGTGTTCGATAAATTTTCTGCGTTGCATGAGTGTTCCTCTGGTTAGTTTTCGATCGGTTTTTCTAAGGTGTGACTGTCAGCGTTCCTTTCATAAAAGGGTGAACTGCACAAATGTAGGGATAGGTTCCTGGTTTTGTGGCGGTGTAGTTCCAGGTTTGATCGGTATCCAGTCCTTTAGAGTTGAAAGCACCATCCATAGATGTTGCTGTGTGGGGATCTTCATCAAGATTGATAAATTGAACAGTTTTACCAACTGCGATCGTCAAATTCGCTGGCTCAAATTTGAAATTACTAATTTTGACCGTGACATCGGCAATTTGTTGGCTAGCCGGGGATTTTGCCGGAGTCTGACTGGGAGTTGCTTTGGGTTGATCTTTCATCACCATTGGTTGATTCGTTGCCTGATGGTTCGGACTACAGGATGACAACGACAACATAATAACCAGGAATCCACTGGCAATTGCCATGAAAAAATAAGCAATATATTTCACGATCGATCTCCTATCTGCCTCGGTTGATGGCGTTTGGTAAATAATCCGGTCATACTGATTCCAGTAGCCACTAAGCAAATCAAACCCAACCCATTCAAAATTGGCATGATTGCATCAAGTTTGAAGATTTGAAATGTATGAACAGAGATTAAAAAAGCAGCGAGTCTTGCTTGATGTAGCCATGTATCCGCGATCGCAATGCTAATGCCAGTTAGAGCAGTGAAAAGTAGTGGCAAACAAAAGAATGTGGCAATCATCCGATGGTACTTGCGAAAATCTTTTTTCATCATTTTAGTTTCGTGTAATGGTATGGAAACGCCTTATAATTTGAGTAGGAGAGGCAAATTCCTTGAGAGCATTCCGTATTTGCAAATATATCGGTAGGGGCGAAGCACCTGACGGCCGTAAATCTCTGGTTTTTACCAATAAATTGTCTGTCGGTATGCTTCGCCCTTACACTTAAATTTGGGATGTTCCATTATTTTGTCTGCTGGCAGTCTATTTGCAAAATTGGGATGATCCTTCTTCCTTCTTCCTGCTTCCTGCGGTTATAAATCCGGCGGCTTGTCACCAAATTGCTTGCGGTCAAAAAGAAGAAGGACTTTGTTAATTGCCATACTGGCAACGATTTAAACCCTCAGAATACTCAAACAAACTCACCGTACCTGATGATGGGAACAGATAGCGACAGTATTCTGGGCTAATATCCTTAACGTTGATTTCGTTATCTTTTTGAGTCTTTGTCGAGGCTTGAGACTGCTGCATTTGCGGAGAGATGGCTTGAGGGGTTTCTGGTTGAGATTGCTGCGTCTCTGGAGAGATGTCTTGAGGGTTTTCTGGTTGAGAAGCTTCTACTTGAACGCTATTCTTTTGGTTGAGAGCGTCAAAGCGATGATTGGCAAAAGCTGTGCTTTGTAATCCTGCGACTGTAGAGATAGTTAATAAAGTCGCAAACGTGATTTTGTGGAAGTTCATAGTTTTTCAGGGATTTAGTTGCAAACGCTCCCTGGGAAGAATGCTAACCAGGCTATTTGCTTGTCTGTACTATGAAGACGACTGCGGATCAATTTTGGATTTGAATTCTGTAAAATTTCTTACTAAACTGCTGTGCGCGGTTTGTTCGGCTTGAGACATTAGCTAATGTCAACGGATCGGATCGAAATCACCACTTCGACAAAAAATCGATGCTAGACTCATCCAATTAGCTCGATCAATCGTTTTATAAATGACAGGAAGTTTGCTCTATGCTCAAAAAAAGTTGTTACATCAGGGTTGGCACTCATACTGCAAGAGGCATCGGGCATTTTTGCAGAGAAATTAACCTCGGTCTACTTACCTGAATCTATGCCGTCGAGTTCTCCCGATCGCAATTTCTCAGAGCCTTTAACTCCCAGTGATGCCACACTATTGGATAGCCTGAAGGCAAAGCAACCAGAGGCATTAGGGTGTCTCTACGATCGCTATGGCAGCGTGGTGTATGGAGTAGCGCTAAAAGTGTTACAAAGCCAGCAGGAAGCCGAAGACTTGACACAGGAAATTTTTCTGTCGCTGTGGCAGCGTCCGATCGATCCTGCTAAACACGGTCATTTGGTGCGCTATCTAATTGCCATGACTCGATCGCGGGCGATCGACAAATTGCGATCGCGCAGTCGTATCCTTAATTTGGTGCAACGTTGGGGGCAGAACGTCACCGCTGCAACCCCCGCGCCTACTCCGTTTGAGGAGGCTGTTTTCAATGAGCGATCGCAGCAAGTGCGACAGGCATTGACCCAGCTTTCAGAACAGCAACGGCAGGCGATCGAACTAGCCTATGATGCTGGACTCAGCCAATCAGAAATTGCCCAACAACTGGATAAACCCCTGGGAACCGTGAAAAGCTGGACTCGCCAGGGACTCGTCAAACTGAAGCAACTTTTACAGGATTCAATTGACTTATGACCAATAATTTCTTGATAGTGCAAGCCCCCGGATTTATCCGTGGAATCAATCGAAAATCCTTGCATCCTCAAGCCCCCGAATTTATCCCTGGGGTAAATCCAAAATCCAAAATCTAAAATCTAAAATCTAAAATCGAATGACTGAATCTCTGACTCCCGAAGCAATCGAAATCTTGGCAGCAGGCTATGTCATCGGCGATCTCGATCGCGCCGAAGTAGAGGTATTCGAGCAAATGTTGGCAGAAAATCCAGCATTAGTGACAGAAGTGAAGCAGCTTCAGGCAACCTTAGACCAAGTTGTTTACAGCTTAAACAGCGTTGAACCGCCTCCTCATCTCCAATCTGTCATCCTGGCTGCCGCTACCACGACTTTCCAACCCTCCCAACAAAAACAGTCTCGACTCCCCTGGCGCACCGTCATGGGTGGTGTCGCGGCACTTCTGATTCTGTATTTAGGAGTAGATAACTATCGCTTGCGACAGGATTTCCGCATGGCTCAAGATATCAATACCCTACTGCAACAGTCCCAGACGCAACTTTTCTCTCTCAAGGCTGTGAATGCGTCGGATACTGCTGCGGGTAGCTTTGTGGTGAATCTAGGAAAACGGCAGGGGATTCTAGCCGTGCAAAATCTGGTGACTCCACCCAAAGGTAAAGTCTATCGACTTTGGGCGATCGCGGATGGCGAAAAAATTCCCTGTGGCACTCTAAAAATTAATTCCCAGGGAAAGGTGCTAGATAAATTCTGGATGCCTGCCGACTTTTATGACGCAGGTATTTCCGGGTTATTCGTGACGTTGGAATCGTCTGAAACTAGCCGTTATCCCACCGGAGCGATCGTGATGCAGAGTAACTCAACTAACAAGATCTAACCTCAGGAACTCATGATCTGTTCAAAACCTTGCCTAGTAAGTCTTTCAACTTGTTTTTCACCAGGTCAAAGAGTTTATGCGCCCAGGACTAAGGAATGAAAATTTAATAACTTTAGCGTTTGTTAAATAATCGGCACTGCACGATAATTCCATTTTGGCAGATATTCATCAAAAATAATTTTCATTGTTTCTTTAAATCCATTAGCTACTTTTCGACCAGTTTCATAGA